>CALWNA010000101.1 GCA_944382505.1 uncultured Lachnospiraceae bacterium | reverse complement strand
CATGTTTTTGATACATTTTCTTCTGCCATTTTTCGATAACTTCAATAACAGTTCTCGCCTCTTTACGGTCAAATAATTCTAAAGGATAGAGCCCTTCCCGAAACTTTGTCAGGCCGGAAGGCACAACAGATACGCTTCGCATATTCGGTGCGTATTCTGATAATTTTTCAATGGTATATTCCAGCTCGTCTCCGTCATTCACACCTTTACACAACACAATCTGACCATTTAATTCAAGTCCCGCATCATTTAGTTTGTCAAGATAATCAAGCTTATCCCCTGCGAAACGATTGTTTAGCATTTTGCAGCGAAGCTCTCTGTTCATGGTGTGTACGGAAATATTAATAGGTGCCAGATGATACCGGATAATCCTGTCCACATCCTCATCTGTCATGTTCGTAAGTGTAACATAATTTCCCTGCAAAAAAGATAATCTGGAATCATCATCTTTGAAATACAAAGTTTCTCTCATTCCGGGAGGCATCTGATCGATAAAACAAAATATACACTTATTATGACAGGAATGATATTCATCCATAAGACCATTTTCAAAAATAAGCCCTAAATCCTCATCCTCATCCTTTTCAATCTCCAACTCCCAAATATCACCGTCATGCTTTTCAATTTCCACGGTAATATATTCATCTTCACACAAAAGCTGATAATCAAAAATATCTTTTATCTCCATGCCATTTACGGAAAGAAGAGCGTCTCCCGGCTGTATTTCCATTTCTTCTGCTATTGAATTTTTCTTAATGTCCTTAATCAAATGTTTCTTCATATTCTATATCCTAAAAAATGTCTTATTATCATTTTTCAAAGCGTTCCTGTTTTATTGATAGAAAAGCCGCCATATTTCCCCGTTTCCCATTATGCCCCCGATGGGAATACAATGTATCCGGGTTACAGCAGGTACATATGTCTGTAGTGTGTATATTTTCCGATAAAACTCCCGCTTCCTGAAATATCAATTGATTGCATCTCCACAAATCAAGAAGATATTTGTCATTGCCCTTATCTACAAGTATATCCTTGACATTACCGGAAAAAACATCTGTAAATTCTTTTGCGACATCCCTGCTTATCTCATAACATTTCTGACATATAGATGGTCCTATGCATGCAGTGATGTCTTCCGGCTTAGAACCAAAAGTTTCCCGCATAAGCTCTATGGTTTTTTTGCCGATTTTTCCTACGGTTCCTCTCCATCCCGAATGGGAAAGACCGATTACCTTATTTTTTGTATCCACAATATACAAAGGTACACAGTCCGCAAAATATGCCGCAAGAATCACTCCCGGTTCATTGGTGATAATGCCGTCAATGTTTTCGTAGTCTCTTGGTTTATATAGACCCTTTCCGCAATCATCTTTTGTCACAACCCGGATATTTGTCGTATGGGTCTGATGCGTGGCAACAATATCCTTTGCCAAAAAACCCATTGTATCTGCAATAATCTCATGATTTTGAACAACATTTTCTTCTGTGTCTCCTCTTCCGAATCCCAGATTCATAGAAGAAAGAAAACCACTGCTGACTCCTCCAAGTCTGGTGGTAAATCCATTGTTCAACCAAAGATATTTGTCCAATGCCCGAAAAGAAAGGTAAGGTACCTCATTATGAAAATTCATTTTTGTAGTGCTTCCGCTATATTTGTTCAATTTAACAACTCTCATCACATTGCTCCATAACCATTAAATATATATTCAACATTATTTCCCAAAATTGTCACCACATCAAAGCTGCACATCGTGCAATCAGAAATATTGTTTTCCTTCAAATACCACTGCGCAGTTTTATATATTTTATTTTGTTTAGTTTTTGACACAGCTTGCAATGGATGTCCATAGATATCGTTGCTTCTATATTTTACTTCAATAAACCGCAATATATTGTCTTTTACTGCAATAATATCTATCTCACCGATTTTACATCGGAAATTTCTCTCAACGATTCGAAATCCATGATTTATCAGATAGTTCTCTGCCCTATCCTCGTATAAACTCCCTATATTTCTTTTGTTTATAAAACCACCTCATTATATTATACAAAGTTTTTAATAAAAGTCTTCCTATGGATCGGGCATGGTCCATATTTTTTCAACGCTTCTATATGTTTGGCAGAGCCATATCCTTTATTTGATGCAAAATCGTATTCCGGGTATATTTTATCGTATTCTACCATCATTGCGTCCCTTGTCACTTTTGCAATAATGCTTGCCGCTCCGATGGAAATACTTTTTGCATCCCCCTTAATAATAGAAACCTGTGGTATATCCACCCCGGGAATCTTCACAGCATCATTTAACAGTAAATCCGGCTGTGGTTTGAGATTTTCAATCGCCTTTTTCATAGCCATATAGGTTGCCTGCAATATATTGACCTCATCGATGATCTCAGGACTCATGAAAGCTGTTTTTGCACAAATAGCTTTTTCCAAAATTTCCTGTGCCAACGCTTCTCTCTTTGCGGCTGAAAGTTTTTTAGAATCGTCAATATATAAAATATCACAATCTTTTGGTAAAATAACCGCTCCGGCCACCACCGGGCCCGCCAGCGGCCCCCTTCCCACCTCGTCAACACCGCATATATACCGTCTGTCCTGATATTTTCGTTCAAACTCCTGCAGCTTCCAAATTCTTGCCAGCTCATCTTCGTAAGCTTTCGCTCTCTTTTCTGCTTTCAAAACCAGTGCTTTTACACCCGCTCTCTCATCCGTTTTATAAGCGTCAATAAATTTCTGTATTTCATCCGGTGATGTGTTGTCTAATATTTGTTTGATACTGTTAATGCTTTCCATTTTTATCCTCTTACAGTCTGTCCAATGTAATTTTCCCGAGTCTTCCATTTCGAAAATCATCCATAATAATAGAACATGTTTTTTCCAAATCCGGTTGATTTCCTTTAAGTTTACATCCCCGTACCTCTGCAATCTGATACATCACCTGTACCGGATCATCATCGCCATCTATATTGTAACGTGTGGTTATTGCCTCCGGGTAAAATAACTTTAACTTTTTTATTAACTCATATGCCATGTCGGAAACGTTTAAAATATTATCATTCATAGAGCCAATCAATGCAAGATGCAGACCGATTGTCCGGTCGTTAAATTTTGGCCACAGAATCCCCGGCGTATCCAGCAGTTCAAGGTTTTTATTCAGCCTGATCCACTGCTTACCCTTCGTCACTCCCGGTTTATTTCCTGTTTTTGTGGCGGCACGACCTGCGTAGGCATTGATAAAAGTAGATTTTCCTACATTTGGAATTCCCACCACCATAGCTCTAATGGGTCTGTTCATAATGCCACGTTTTTTATTGCGCTCTATTTTCTCTTTACACGCAACATTTACGGCATTGTTAATTTCTTTCATTCCCTGTTTGTTTTTCGAATTGATTTTCAGGGCAACGATTCCTTTTTCTTTAAAATATTCAATCCATTTATTATTCTGTGCCTCATCTGCCAAATCCGCTTTATTGAGCAGAACAAGTCTGGCCTTATTCTGCCCAAGATTGTCGATATCAGGATTGCGACTGCTGAAAGGAATTCTTGCGTCCAGCAGTTCAATTACTAAATCAATGAGTTTTATGTCTTCTTTCATCTGACGGATTGCTTTGGTCATATGACCGGGATACCACTGATAATCCATAATCTTCCTCCTAACACTTTTATCAGAAGTGTGAGCACTTCTAATTGAAGTGCCAATCAAAGACAACCGGGTTCTTTAACCTTATCCAAAATAAAAGGAACGAGTAGTTGTACCCGCTCCTTTTTTAAAAGTTGATTATTTAACTAATTCTTTAACCTTAGCAGCTTTACCAACTCTGCTTCTGATGTAGTTAAGTTTTGCTCTTCTTACTTTACCTCTTCTAACTACTTCAATCTTAGCAATTGTAGGCGAATATAACGGCCATGTTCTCTCAACACCGATACCATTTGAATTCTTTCTTACAGTAAATGTGGCTCTGTTGCTGCCACCCTGTTTTTTAATTACAAGACCTTCAAAAATTTGGATTCTTTCACGGTTTCCTTCCACGATTTTAGCGTGAACCTTAATTGTATCACCAACTCTAAAATCTGTAACTTCTTTGATCTGAGCTTCCTCAATTTCCTTAATTAATTCCTGCATACTATCCTCCTTATTTATTCCGATGTTCTTAATACATTTCTGTAACAGAGGACCATCTTTTTTGCATACAGCATTTGTTATACTAGCATAAAAAAAATTATTTTTCAATACTTTTTATAAATTTCATGTCTGCTTCTGTAAGATTAGCCTTTTCCATTAAATCCGGTCGTCTCTCTATTGTTCGCAAAATGGATTGTTGTCTTCTCCATTCATCCACCTTTGGATGATTCCCCGACAACAAAATCGGTGGAACTTTCCTCCCCATAAATTCTGCCGGTCTTGTGTACTGTGGATATTCCAAAAGATTATCATGAAAGGATTCAATTTCTGCAGAGTCATCATTGTTCAGCACTCCCGGAACCAGCCTTGATATGGCATCAATCATAACCATCGACGGCAATTCTCCGCCTGTAAGCACATAGTCGCCAATGGAAACATTGTCGGTCACTATCATCTCTAAAACGCGCTCATCAATGCCCTCGTAATGCCCACAGAGAAAAACCAAATCTTTCTCTTTTGAAAAATCCTCTGCCATTTTCTGATTGAAAACCTTTCCCTGTGGAGTCAGGTAAATAACACGGGGGGTGTAACCTATTTTTTCCACTACCGACTCGTAACTTCTGTACACCGGTCCGGGCTGCATTACCATGCCCGCACCGCCGCCATACGGATAGTCGTCAACCTGACCATATTTGTTTCCTGCAAATTCTCTTATATCCACTGTATCTAAGCTTATGAACCCTTTTTCAATGGCACGTCCCGTAATGCTTGTATTGACACCCTGCACAATCATTTCGGGAAATAGTGTAAGTACATGAAAATTCATTAATCTAACAATCCTTTCATTACGTGTACCTTAACAATTTTATTATCAATATCTTTCTCCAGGATACATTGGTCTATCACCGGCAAAAGA
>CALWNA010000100.1 GCA_944382505.1 uncultured Lachnospiraceae bacterium | reverse complement strand
AAATGTGATTACTGTGATTTTTTATCGGCGCCTTCTGATAAAGCGACTATGGAGCGTTACGTGAAGGCGTTGGTGAAAGAAATTGAATTGAGCAAAGAAAAGATGAAAGAGTACCTTGTCGATACAGTTTTTATCGGTGGAGGTACTCCTTCCATATTGGACGGAGATTTGATTTGTCAGATTGCAGAAACGTTGAAACAAAATTGCAATATGTCTGAGGTGCCGGAGATTACCGTGGAATGTAATCCGGGAACAGTGACAGAGAAAAAGCTGCTGCTGTATCAAAATATGGGAATTAACCGGATAAGTTTCGGACTCCAAAGTTCTAATGATGAAGAGCTGAAGTCCATCGGAAGAATCCATAGTTATGCACAGTTTCTGGAATCCTACTATCTGGCAAGAAAATGTGGTTTTGATAATATTAACATTGATTTGATGAGCGCGTTGCCGGGACAGAATGAAAAATCATACGGTGAGACGCTTCAAAGAGTTATCGGGTTGCATCCCGAACATATTTCGGCATATAGCCTTATTGTGGAAGATGGCACAAAGCTGAAAAACAGAGTAGAGCATGCCAGAGCAGAGGGAAAGAACATTCTTCCTGACGAAGAGGAAGAGAGAAAAATGTATTATATGACAAAAACTTTGCTTGAAAAATCCGGGTATGTCCGGTATGAAATATCGAATTATGCAAAGCCGGGATATGAATGCCGCCATAATATGGGCTATTGGCAACGTAAGGAGTATCTCGGGTTTGGCATTGGCGCAGCTTCTTTATATAAGGGAGAAAGATACAGTAATGTGACAGATATAAATCTGTACACAGGAGCATTCGTGTCGGCTGCTGAAAATAAAAAAAGTACCGGGGAAGGCTTAGCGGTTTCTGTCCTGAATAAGATAGAGGAAAAACAGCAGCAGTTATCCATAGAGGATCAAATGGAAGAATTTATGTTTTTGGGACTGCGGATGACGGAAGGTGTCTCCACAAAAACTTTTGAAGAAATATTTGGAAAAAAGTATGAAAATGTGTATGGGAAAGTCTCGGACAAATTGGAAGCGCAGGGATTACTAAAAAAAGCCGGAGATTTTATCCGGTTAACGGAACGTGGTATTGATATAAGCAATTATGTTATGTCAGAGTTTTTGTTTTAAAGACATTTTTATATTAGAACTTTAAAATGAATTGGCATATATATTATGAAAAATACAGACAATGAAATACCATTGTCAGAGAGTGAAAAACGAGACGGATGATTTCCGGTCTCGTTTTTTACTCTACAATTGTATTCAGCCATGCTCCTTTTTTTACAAGTGCAAAACCGATAAAAGCTTTCGTTGCCTCCAATGAATTTACGATTACAAAAATCGCAATTACAGGAAGGGTGGTGAAATGTGCCAGACACATAGAAACCGGAACATTTACTGCCCAGATAAAACAACTGTCAAAAAGGAAAGTAATGATAGTTTTTCCGCCGCTGCGAAGGGTAAAATATGCAGCGTTGGCATACGAATTAAAAGGTGTTACAACTGCAAATACCCATATAAACTGTGTTGCCAGATGGTGTATCTCCGACGTCGTATTGTAAATCAGTGGAAATACCGGTGCCAGCATAACAAGAATCAAAGAGACACCGAAGGCGGTCAAAACAGAAAAAACGCACATCTTTCTGTCCGTATCTTTTGCCTCCTCTAATTTTCCGGCTCCCAGTAATTGTCCCACTACAATAGAAATGGTCGTTCCCATTGTCACAAAAACAATATTAAATACATTACTTACCGTGTTATTAATATTCAATGCGCCCATGGCGGCAAGTCCTCTTGTGGAGAATGCCTGTGTCTGAAGTGTAAGACCGGAAGACCACAGAAGTTCATTTATCATTAGAGGAGAGCCTTGTATAACAATTTTTTTCACAAGAGAAGCAGGAATCTTAAGACTTCTGTAAACACCTTTAATAAATTGAAACCGATGGGCATGGGTATGTGTATAAATAATCAAAATAGCACATTCAACATAACGTGACATGGCTGTGGCAATGGCAGCACCTGCTACGCCAAGCATTGGAAATCCGAATTTACCAAAAATTAGAAAGTAGTTAAATATCAAATCTACCAGAACGGCAGCAACCCCGGCAGCCATAGGTATTACCGTCTGACCTGCTTCCTTCAGGGTAGTGTTATAGCAATTGGAAACAATAAAGGGCGGCACGCCAATTAACATGATAAAAAGATAAATTTTTGCAAAATCATAGGTGGAAGCAATATTTCCGGAATTGCTTCCTTCATGAAGAAACATGCTGATAAGCGGTTTATAGAACAAAATAAAAAGCGTAAGACTTACCACAATAAGGACAAGACCAATGATTATTTTCATGCGAAAAACATTTCTGATGCCATCATGATTTTTTTGCCCGAAATACTGAGCAGAAAAAATACCTGCACCGGACATTCCGCCAAATACAGCAAGATTAAAGACAAAAAACAGTTGATTGACAACGGCGACACCGGTCATCTGATCGGTTCCCAGTCTGCCGACCATGACATTGTCAAGTAAATTGACAAAGTTCGTCATTATGCTCTGTATAATAATAGGGAGGGCAATGGCCATAATCATTTTGTAAAAATTTTTATCACCAAAATATTTCAATCTGAAATTTGATTTCATCCCACACCTCCTCATAATATTTTACCTGATTATATGCAAAGTAATACACGCAAATAGTAGAATAGCATAATAAAAATAATTTGCAACATCTTGTTCACAGATGTTTTACAAAACTTTTTAAATAAAAATATTGACAAAGATGCAAAGTAGTGATATTTTTATCACAGAAAAGAAATTAGCACTCAAATAAAACGAGTGCTAACAAATTGAAAATTATGAGAACCATTTGTGTTTTCATAATTACACAAAACTTTGTTTGTTAACTTATTGGGTGAAATCAAGTGCCCGCTGTGTTCGTGCCTGATTTCTTGGAACAGGTTAAATTGTGGAAAGGAGAGGCTATGGAACTTAGCGAAAGGAAAGAAAAAATTCTGAACGCTGTAATCAAAAATTATCTTGAGACTGGCGAACCGGTAGGTTCCAGAACGATTTCCAAGTACACGGATTTAAACTTAAGTTCCGCTACCATCAGAAATGAAATGTCTGATCTGGAGGAGTTAGGATACATCGTTCAACCCCATACATCAGCA
>CALWNA010000099.1 GCA_944382505.1 uncultured Lachnospiraceae bacterium | reverse complement strand
TACTTCGTGCAAAAAATCATAATATTATCTCGACCCACAAAGGGTACATTCTTCAGGAACAAGGCAGGATACAGAGAGTGTTTAAGGTAAAGCACAGTGCAGAGAAAATGCTGGAAGAATTAAACATTATTGTAGATTGCGGTGGAAAGGTTGAAGATGTTTTTGTGTATCATAAGCTTTACGGAGTGATTCGTGTAGAGATGGGAATAAAGTCCCGCAGGGATGCAAAAAAATATGTGGACAGTATAAAAGGCGGGGTGTCAGTTCCGCTGGAACAGATTACCTCTGAATATCACTATCATACAGTCACAGCGGATTCCATAGAAACATTGGATGAGATACAGAGGGAATTACAGAATAAAGGATATCTGGTGGCTTTAAGAGATTATGAACCGGTAGATTTCTGGAGCAATGCAGATAAATAATTAATCGTTTGACTGTACACAGTATATTATTACTAGAGACAGTAAATATGATTTCTGTTTTGCAATAGGGAAAGGAGTGGAAATGGAAACAAGAACAATAAAAAAACTGGGCGTTGAGACATCACTGCTTGGATTTGGATGTATGAGATTTCCCACAACAAAAGATGGAAAGATTGATGAAAAGACAGCTTTAAAAATGTTGGATGAAGCATATGAAAACGGTGTGAATTATTTTGATACTGCATATGTATACCACAATGGAGAAAGTGAAATTTTCACAGGGAAAGCGTTGGACCGCTATCCAAGGCATACATACTATCTGGCGACGAAACTTCCGGTATGGGAAGTAAAAAGGCCGGAGGATGTTGAGAGACTATTGAATGAGCAATTGTCGAAATTGCATAAAGATTATATTGATTTCTACCTTTTGCATGCTCTTGACGAAAAACGCTGGGATGAGATGACAAAGCTGGGCGTTTTGGAAATCTGCGAAGAGATGAAGAAAAAGGGAAAAATTAAATACCTGGGATTTTCTTTTCATGATGAATACAGTGTTTTTGAAAAGATTCTTACAGCAAGGGACTGGGATTTTTGTCAGATTCAACTGAATTATATGGACATTGATATACAGGCAGGTCTGAAAGGATATCGCCTGGCGGAGAAAAGAAACGTTCCAATGATCATTATGGAGCCTGTAAAAGGAGGAAATCTCGCAGTGCTTCCCGATGAAATAGAAAAAATGTTTAAAAAGGAAAGACCGAATCAGTCCATTGCAAGCTGGGCGCTGAGATGGGTGGCTACAAAACCAAATATTATGACGGTTTTAAGCGGTATGTCCAATATGGAACAGATACGGGATAATCTGGATACTTTTACAAACTTTGAACCAATGAATGAAAAAGAAAATAATATCGTGATGAGAGCTGCTGCAGCAATTAAAAGCCGTGTTGCCAATGGATGTACGGGATGTGGTTATTGTATGCCATGTCCAACAGGCGTAAACATTCCCAATAATTTTCGTATCTGGAATCAGTACCATATGTACATGAATGCAGGCGGTCTTAAATGGATGTGGAATAATGAAATTGGAGATAAAGAAAAGGCGGATAAATGTATTCAATGTGGAAAATGCGAACAGGTATGTCCACAAAAAATTCCAATCAGAAAAGATTTGGAAAAAATGACAAAAGAAATCCGCAGCATTCTCGGATAAAAATTAAGCAAAATTAAGCACTTTACAATAAAAAAATAAAGGTAGTGGCACTTTGTGAAAAAATGTGCTATACTATATCCCGGTACAGGTAAAAACGTATGAAAACGACTGATACCGGAATAAAGCGGTGCGTGGCTCAGTTTGGTAGAGCGCTGCGTTCGGGACGCAGAGGTCGCAGGTTCGAATCCTGTCGCACCGATTACATAATACATAATATAGGGGCTGCAATTGTATTATGTAACGCAATCGTTTGCGTGCATGGCGGCGCAAGCGATATTTTTTTTTCTATAGGAAAATTCTCTAAACTTCCGATAGAATAAAAATGCTCCGAAGGATCACAGAGGCGCGGAAAGGTGAAATGGAAATAAATGGCAGTCATAAAAAAAGGAGGAATTATGAAGAAAAAAATTTTGGCAGTGATTTTGACATTGGCTATGGTGATGGCTTTGTTTAGCGGCTGCGGAAAGAAAGACAGCACTTATTTCAAAGAAATCAAAGATATCTGCAAAATCACTACGGGAACTCAGACAGCGGAGTTTCATATTACCGGTCAGGGAGAAGATTTTGAAGAAGTACCGGAAATTATGAAAAATGCCGAGGGCAATGTAGTAGTAAATGTGAAGATGGAGTCACAGGTTGTGAGTAATGACAGAGCAGGGATAAAATTTTCGGTTCGGTTCGGACAGGAAAGCGAATATACGGAGTTTACAACCCTTGTTGTTGCTGATAAAAAAGTATATTTAACACTGGATCCTATGATTTCGTTGGTTCGCAAATTTGATGCTGATACTGCAACGGAATTGGAAACCGGTCTGGCACAAATGGGTATCAGTAGTGCAATTTCCATTGACTTAGAGCAGTTGTTGCAGGCTTTGGGTGAAGAATATCCGGAAATATCAGAGGATGCAATGCAGTCTGCGTATGCGTTTGTGAATGCCATTATGGATGCGGCAGAAAAGAATTTTGCGGAATTGGAAGGTCAGGACGGCGATGATTACACATTGACAATCAACGGTGAAAATGCGGAAAAAGCAGTAGACGGTCTGATCGCTTTCGTAAAGAATGATGCAGATGATCTGATCGAAAAATATAAAGAAGTAATCAATAATATTTATGGAGAAAATACTACAATTGCAGCGACTGCCATTGAACAGGCAGATGAGATTGGCGGACAGTTGGATGATGTGGCGGCAGAATTGGAGTCAGAAAAAAGTGAAATCGTGCAGTCAATCAAAGATGATAAAATCAATATGGTGAGCAAGGCGCAAGTCAGCGGCAAAGAGGGAAACAGAGAAGGAAAGATTACTTTTGAGAGCGGAAACATTCCGGCTGACGGCACAGAATGGATGGTAAATATGAATTGCACAGTTCAGGAAGGAACACCTGAAATAAGCAGCATGATTCCGGAAAATGCATCTGACATTACAACATTATTGATAACACTGCTCAATCAGATGGACACAGGAGAAACATATACAGAGTTATACTAAAAACAGAATCCCAAGGGAATAAAAAAGGGAATCGTGGCACGAAATGATAATCATTTTGTACCCGATCCCCTTTTTTTATCATATCTAAAACATTATTTTCTGTATTCCAGCGCCGCATTGACGAACCCAAGGAATAAAGGATGCGGTCTGTTAGGACGGCTCTTTAATTCAGGATGTGCCTGCGTTGCAATAAAGAAAGGATGCTCTGGAATTTCTATCATTTCAACAATCCGTCCATCCGGAGAAATGCCGGAAAGTTTCATTCCGTTTTCTGTAAGATCCTTTCTGTAATCATTGTTGACTTCATAGCGGTGACGGTGACGTTCGTGAATTAATTCTTCGCCATATAATTGATACGCTTTGCTTTCCTTATCCAGTTTACAAGGGTAAGAACCAAGTCTTAATGTACCGCCGATATCCGTAATGCCTTCCTGATCAGGCATCAGGCTGATAACAGGGTGTGTTGTTGAAGGGTCCAGCTCAATACTGTGTGCATCATGGAAGCCTACAACGTCTCTTGCAAATTCAACAATGGATAACTGCATGCCAAGGCAAAGCCCCAGATATGGAATTTTATTTTCTCTTGCATATTTAATTGCCGCAATTTTTCCGTCAATTCCACGGCTTCCAAATCCACCCGGGACAAGGATACCGGAAACATCACTGAATATTTCTTCTGCATTATCATCTGTCACTTCCTCGGAGTCCACCCATTTAATATTCACCGTAGTGTGATGCGGATATCCTGCATGCTTTAGGGATTCGACTACACTGATGTAAGCGTCATGCAATGCAATATATTTACCTACCAACGCAACGGTTACTTCTTGTGTAGGATGCTTTGCCGCATCTACCATTGTTATCCACTCTTCCAGATCCGGTTCCGGGCATTCCAGTTTCAGACTTTCACAAACAATTTCTGCCAAGTGTTCTTTTTCCATTGCCAGGGGCGCTTCATAGAGCATATCTACTGTGAGATTTTGTACAACATGACTTGCAGGAACGTTACAGAATAAGCTGATTTTATCTTTCAGACTGTTGTTAATCTCATGTTCGGTACGGCAAACAACAACATCCGGCTGAATTCCCAGTCTCTGTAACTCTTTTACACTCATCTGAATCGGTTTTGTCTTCATTTCTTCTGAAGCAGGAAGATAAACCATAAGGGCTACGTGGATAAGAATACAGTTCTCGTGTCCTACGTCATGCTGAAACTGGCGAATTGCTTCTATATAAGGCTGGGACTCAATATCCCCAACGGTTCCGCCCACTTCGATAATAGCAATTTCTGTTTCTTCGGAAAGACTTCTGTGAAAACGGCTTTTAATTTCATTTGTTATGTGGGGAATTACCTGAACGGTACCCCCGCCAAAATCGCCTCTGCGCTCTTTTTCAAGAACAGACCAATAGACCTTACCGGTTGTAACATTAGAATTTTTTGTCAGACTTTCGTCAATAAATCTTTCGTAATGTCCCAAATCAAGATCCGTCTCAGCACCGTCGTCTGTCACGAAAACTTCTCCGTGCTGAATTGGATTCATTGTGCCGGGATCAATATTAATATAAGGATCGAACTTCTGCATGGTAACTTTATAGCCACGTGCCTTGAGAAGTCTTCCCAATGAAGCTGCGGTAATTCCTTTTCCCAGACCGGAAACAACACCGCCTGTTACGAATACGTATTTTACTGCCATGTGATTTTTCCTCCAATTGTAAATAACGCTAATTTATTATTAAAATATCTTATGAATAAGTATTTATTTATAAAAACAAGACCTTACTAGTGTACTACAATAAAGATTTTTATGCTAGGACAAAATTTAAAATGTTTGATTTTTAAAGTTAATATTATTAAAATTTCATTAAATATTTAATAAATTTTCACATTAACTTTGTAACATATGGTATATTAATATAAAATTATGTGACATTATATATTAGATGAAAGGAAACATTATGAATAATACAAATAGAAATAATCCCAATAATAATGGAATGGGAAACAAAGGACAAAAAAATAATAAGATTGCGTTGATCATTATTGCCATCGTTGCCGCTTTTTTGTTTACCACATTCAGCTCCTATTTAATTGACTCGGCGACGAAGATAGAAATATCATATAATCAATTTATTGCATTGCTGGAGAATGATCAGGTAGATTCCGTAGTGTTTGATTCAGGAAAAATTATGATTACACCAAAAACAAATGAAAACACATTGGTGAAAAGAACCTATTGGACAACCGAACTGGATGATCCGGATCTGATTGATGAATTGAAAAACACTTATACAAATGTCGAATTTAAAGGAACACAACCGGATACTTCATCCAGCATTATTTTATTACTTTTGCAGTGGATACTTCCGTTTATTATCTTTTACGCTTTGATGATGTTTATCATGAAAAAAGCAGGCGGCGGAAGCGGCGGCGGAGTTTTCGGTGTTGGAAAAAGCAACGCCAAAGTTTATATTCAAAAGGAGACAGGTGTAACATTCAAGGATGTTGCAGGACAGGAAGAAGCAAAAGAATCGGTGGTAGAATTGGTAGACTTTTTGCATAATCCGGGTAAGTACACAGCCATTGGCGCAAAACTTCCAAAGGGTGCTCTTCTTGTGGGACCTCCGGGAACCGGTAAGACATTACTGGCAAAGGCGGTTGCAGGTGAAGCACATGTACCGTTTTTCTCGTTGTCAGGTTCTGATTTTGTGGAAATGTTCGTAGGTGTCGGAGCATCCCGTGTCAGGGATTTGTTTAAACAGGCAGAACAGAATGCTCCGTGTATTGTATTCATAGATGAAATTGATTCCATTGGTAAGAGTCGTGATTCGAGATATGGCGGCGGAAATGACGAAAGAGAGCAGACATTGAATGCGCTGCTTGCTGAAATGGACGGTTTTGATACGTCAAAGGGAATATTGATTCTTGCAGCAACAAACAGACCGGAAGTCCTTGATCCTGCGCTTTTAAGACCGGGACGTTTCGACAGAAGAATCATTGTTGACGCACCGGACCTTAAGGGAAGGATTGAAACGCTGAAGGTTCACTCCCGGGATGTAAAACTGGATGAGACCGTAGATTTGGAAGCGATTGCCAATATAACAAGCGGTGCGGTTGGTTCTGATCTTGCAAATATGGTAAATGAAGCTGCAATCAATGCAGTAAAATGCGGAAGAAAAGCTATATCCCAGGAAGACCTCATGGAAGCTGTGGAAGTAGTAATCGCAGGAAAAGAAAAGAAAGACAGAATTCTCGGCAACGAAGAAAAGAAAATCGTTGCATATCATGAAGTGGGGCACGCCCTTGTCACGGCGCTTCAAAAAGATGCGGAGCCGGTACAGAAAATTACAATTGTGCCGAGAACCATGGGATCTCTCGGATATGTAATTCAGGCGCCTGAGGAAGAAAAATACCTTATGACGCAGGATGAATTAAATGCCAGACTGGTAACGCTTCTTGCCGGTCGTGCTTCGGAAGAAATTGTATTTGATTCCGTGACGACAGGTGCTTCCAATGATATGGAAAAGGCCACGGATCTTGCCCGTTCCATGATAGCTCAGTATGGTATGTCAGAAAAATTCGGCCTCATGAGCCTGGAAAAGGTAGAAAATCCATATCTTACCAGAAATACGCAGTTAAATTGCAGTGACAAGACGGCAACAGAAATTGAAGAAGAAGTTAAGAAGCTTCTGAAAGAAAGATATGAGGAGGCAAAACAGCTTCTTAGAGACAACCGGCAGAAACTTGATAAAATCGCAGAATTCCTTTATAAAAAGGAGACAATTACAGGAAAAGAATTTATGGAGATATTCCATCAGTGCGATGTTGTCGGCGAAGCAGAATGTTAAAGATATTGGTTTATACCAAGTTATATTGTAGTTGATTTAGCAGAAAAATCATAAAGTATAGTGCGAAATATAAGAAAGAGTTTCCTTTGTGAAGCTCTTTCTTATATTTCAATCAGAGAAAAAATAAGGTATACTATAAAAAATGGTTTTAGGAGTTTTTATGGCAGATTTTAATTTTCAGGAAGAACTAAAGAAAATGCCTCAGACTCCCGGAGTGTATCTGATGCACGATTCCCGGGATGATGTAATATATGTGGGAAAGGCAGTTAATTTAAAAAGACGTGTCAGCTCCTACTTTAGAAAAAGTACAAAGCGAAGCGCAAAAATAGAGTCAATGGTCTCAAAAGTCAGTAGATTTGAGTATATTCTAACAGATTCAGAGCTGGAGGCTCTTATTTTAGAGTGTAATTTAATCAAAGAATACCGCCCGAAATATAATACAATGCTTATGGATGACAAAACATATCCTTATGTGATGATAACCACAAGTGAAGATTATCCGAGAATTGTTATGGCAAGAAGAATGAAAAAGGATAATAATAAATATTTCGGACCCTTTACAAGCGGTGGAGCAGTGAGAGATACCATAGAGCTTTTGCAGAAAATGTATAAGATACGCAGTTGTAATAAGGCAATTCTGTCGGATGACAGCGTCAAAAAAGATGGGACTGTCAAAGAAGTTCCTCAGATAAATGGAAGACCATGTCTTTATTATCACATTGGTCAGTGCGACGGTCCCTGTCAGGGGTATATTTCCAGAGCGGATTACAAAGAACATATAGATCAAGCAATAAAATTTCTTGAGGGAAATTACAGTGTGACGCTCAAAGAACTGGAAGAAAAAATGCAGAAAGCTTCTGAAGCGTTGGATTTTGAACAGGCAATGGAATATCGGAATCTGATTAACAGCATTCATCATGTGGCGGGAAATCAGAAAATTACAACAAATCAGTTTGAAGACAGAGATGTCATTGCCTATGCAGAAGAGGGAAACGACGCAGTTGTCCAGGTGTTTTTCGTGAGAAATGGAAAACTAATCGGCAGGGAACATTTTTATCTTACAACGGCACCGGGAGATACCGGGAGAGATATTCTTACAAGTTTTATAAAACAGTATTACATCGGAACTCCTTTTATTCCGAGAGAATTGCTTGTGCAGGAAGAGGTTGAGGAGCCGGAACTCTTAAGTCAGCTTTTGAGCCGGAATCAGAATTATACGGTTAGAATTGTAAATCCTAAAAAAGGGAGCAAAGAGAAACTGGTAGAACTTGCCGCAAAAAATGCGGGGAATCTGTTGGAGCAAAACAAGGAAAAATATAGAAGGGAACAGAAGCGGACAACGGGAGCTGTTCACGAGATAGAGGAACTTATTGGAATCGAAGGAATCCACCGCATGGAATCCTATGATATATCTAATACCAATGGATATGAATCTGTGGCGTCAATGATTGTTTATGAGGATGGAAAGCCGAAACGCAATAATTACAGAAAATTTAAAATAAAAACAGTAAAGGGTCCGGATGATTATGCCAGTATGAGAGAAGTGCTGACGCGAAGATTTACCCACGGTTTGGAGGAGCGGGAAAAACTGGATATGGAAAAAAGAGATTATGCCATGGGAAGTTTCAGCAAGTTTCCGGATATTATTCTGATGGATGGCGGAAAGGGACAGGTTAATGTAGCGTTGGAGGTCCTGGAGGACATAGGGTTGGATATTCCTGTTTGTGGTATGGTAAAGGATGACAACCACAGAACCCGAGGACTTTACTTTAATAATGAGGAGATACCCATTGCCAGAAATTCCGAAGGATTTCGGCTGATTACAAGAATTCAGGATGAGACGCACAGATTTGCCATTGAATACCACAGAAGTCTCAGAAATAAAAAGGAAGTCCGCTCTATTCTGGATGATATTCCGGGAGTGGGTCCTTCAAGAAGAAAGGCATTAATGAAAGAATTTAAAGATATCGATGTTATTCGAAAAGCAACAATTGAAGCGCTGACAAAAGTCCCGTCTATG
Source organism: uncultured Lachnospiraceae bacterium (assembly GCA_944382505.1). Classification (GTDB taxonomy): domain Bacteria; phylum Bacillota; class Clostridia; order Lachnospirales; family Lachnospiraceae; genus Eubacterium_G. The sequence goes on along the minus strand of CALWNA010000099.1, from coordinate 22,793 downwards.
AATGAAAAAGTTGCAAAAAGCGTATACGATTTTTTTCATTAATTCCGTTATTCAGTATATACAAATATTTTTGCAGATGTTAAAATAATTTATCAGTAAATAGAATGGGAACGGAGAGATTAAAAGAAACAGTCTGATGTCAGACTGAGGAGAGGAGATTATATGGAAACTATCAAATTTACTTCAATTATTCAAAACTACAATTTAAAGAATCATACGCCGGAAATTGATACGGACAACATTATCATTACTACACCGGAAATTAACAGACCGGCACTTCAATTGGCAGGATTCTTTGAACATTTCGATAAAGAAAGAGTTCAGATTATCGGCAATGTGGAATGGGCGTTTCTTGACAATATGCAGCATGAAAACCGTCTGTGGGTTTATGATAAGCTTATGAGCAGTGGAATACCGTGTCTGATTTTATGCCGTGGACATGAGCCGGATGAAGATATGCTGAAAGCAGCAGTGGCAAATGGCGTTTCGGTCTGCTCAACAGAGGAGGCTACTTCCAGATTTGATGCAGAACTGGCAAGATGGCTGAATGTACAATTGGCGCCTTGTATTACAATTCACGGTGTACTTGTGGACGTTTACGGAGAAGGCGTTTTGATTATGGGTGAAAGTGGAATCGGTAAAAGCGAAGCAGCGCTGGAGCTGATTAAGAGAGGTCATCGTCTCGTTACGGATGATGTTGTAGAAATCAGAAAAGTAAGCGACGAAACACTGATTGGTACTTCCCCTGAGATTACAAAACATTTTATTGAACTGAGAGGTATTGGAATCATAGATGTGAAAGCATTGTTCGGTGTTGAAAGTATTCTGGACACGGCAAATATTGATATGGTTATTAAGCTTGAAGAGTGGGATAGGGAAAAAGAGTATGACAGATTGGGTATTAACGATAATTATACAGAGTTTCTTGGAAATAAAGTTGTATGTTATGCAATTCCAATCAGACCCGGACGAAACCTGGCGGTTATTGTCGAGGCGGCTTCCGTAAACCACAGACAAAAGAAAATGGGATACAATGCGGCACAGGAATTATATAACCGTGTGACAAACAATATTATGAAAAGAACAGAGGAGGAATGATAAGAGATGGAAAAATATTGTTTTGGAATAGATGTAGGGGGAACAACGGTAAAGATAGGATTGTTCGAAACAGACGGAAGCATTTTGGAAAAATGGGAGATTCCTACGGTAACAGATGATTTTGGAAAGAACATTCTCAACGATATCTGTGACACGCTGGATGCAAAGCTGATTGAAAAAAACATAGGACTTGATGAAATAGAAGGACTCGGTATCGGATTGCCGGGCCCGGTGCTGGATGACGGAACGGTGCTCCAGTGTGTGAATCTGGGATGGGGAACATTTAATGTATCAGAGAAACTTTCCGAAATGTTTCATGGAATTAAAGTCAAAGCAGGAAATGATGCAAATGTTGCGGCGCTTGGAGAAGCATGGAAGGGCGGAGGCAAAGAATATGATGATATTGTAATGATTACTTTAGGTACCGGTGTAGGCGGGGGCGTCGTAATCAATGGAAAGATTCTTACAGGGTATAACGGCGGAGCCGGAGAAATCGGTCATATGCATGTAGAAGATGAAGAAAAAGAACAATGTAATTGCGGAAGACGCGGCTGTCTGGAACAGTATGCCTCAGCAACAGGCATCGTAAGACTTGCGAAAAGATATATGGCGTCAACAGATGTGCCGACAAAAATGCGGGAAATCGGTGATGCCATTACAGCGAAAGATGTTTTTGATCTGGCAAAAGAAGGAGATACAGGAGCAATCCAGGTGGTAAACAAAATGGGAAACTATCTCGGAAAATCAATGTCAAGTGTGGCGGCAGTAATTAATCCGCAGGCATTTATTATCGGTGGAGGAGTAAGCAAAGCAGGACAGTACCTTATTGATGCAATTAAAGATGTTTACAGAGAAACATGTTTTTCCGCCTGTGGTGATGCGGCGGTTCATCTCGCAGAACTGGGAAATGACGCGGGAATTTACGGTGCGGCGGCATTGGTTGTAAAATAATAAAAAGTTATTTGATTGGTTTTGGAGGCTGCAATGGAAGGAATATTATTGGAAAAAATAAAGGGCATAGTCGGAGAAAACTATGTTATGACAGAAGAACCTATGGCAGGACACTGTACTTTCCGATGTGGTGGAAAAGCAGAAGTGTATGTGGTACCGGGAAATATTGAGGAATTGATACAGGTAATTCGCATATGCCGTCAGGAAGAATATCCTTTTATGGTAATTGGGAATGGGAGTAATATTCTTGTCCGGGATGAGGGATATAAAGGCGTAATCATTGAGGTAAATTCAAGAATCAGTGATATTGATGTTATTGGGGAGGATATTGTGGCAGATGCGGGGGCAAAGCTTTCATCTGTGGCGATGGCGGCTATGGAAAATGATTTAGCAGGGTTTGAGTTTGCTCATGGAATTCCGGGAAATGTCGGCGGTGCCGTGATGATGAATGCAGGAGCATACGGTGCAGAAATGAAGGATGTCCTTAAATGGGTAAAAGTTCTTGATAAAAACGGAAATGTGATAACTTTAGATGCATCAGAACTGGATATGGGGTACAGGACCAGCATTATAGGAAAAGAAGGAATGATTGTTCTTCAAGTGTCCATCGGTCTTTCGCTGGGAAGTGCAGAAGAAATCGGTATGATTATGCAGATGTTTATGCAAAGAAGAAGGGCAAAGCAGCCTTTGGAGTACCCAAGTGCAGGAAGCACATTTAAGCGCCCCCAAGGATATTTTGCGGGGAAATTAATAGAGGATGCCGGGCTGAAAGGCCACAGAGTCGGAGGAGCCATGGTTTCAGAGAAACATTGTGGGTTTGTAATTAATTATGATAATGCTACGGCGACGGATATTATTCATGTAATGGAAGATGTGCAGAATACCGTAAAAGAAAAGTTTGGTATTGATTTGGAACCGGAAGTAAAAATTATTTAAGGAGGCCAAATGCGTTTTGTAATTGTTACCGGAATGTCCGGAGCGGGAAAAATAACATCTTTAAAAATTTTTGAAGACAATGGATATTATTGTGTTGATAATCTTCCAATACCTTTGATTGAAAATTTTGCAGATCTGCTTTTCAGCCAAACCAGCGAGAAAAATAAAGTTGCCATCGGTGTTGATATTCGAAGTGGAGAACAACTGGATAAGATGGCGGATATACTGAACGATATGAAACGGAAAGACCAGAATTATGAAATTTTGTTTTTGGATTGTAATAACAGTACGTTAATCAAAAGGTTTAAGGAAACAAGAAGAAGTCATCCTATGGGAGATGGAGATAGTTTTGAAAATGAAATCAATGCAGAAAGAAAGCAACTGGAGTTTTTGAGAAAACAGGCAGACTATATTATTGATACCAGCAATCTTCTCGTGAGAGAACTGCGCAGTGAAATTGAAAAGATTTTTGTAATGAATCGGGATTTTAAAAATCTGTTTATAACCATTATGTCCTTCGGGTTTAAATATGGAGTTCCGGCAGACTGTGACTTGGTATTTGATGTAAGATTTTTGCCGAATCCTTTTTATGTACCGGAGTTGAAACATAAAACGGGTGAGGACAGAGAAGTACAGCAATTTGTTTTAAACTCTCCGGTGTCAAAAGAGTTTCTGCATAAGTTGACAGATATGATTGAATTTCTGATACCAAATTATATTGATGAAGGTAAAAATCAACTGATAATCGGAATTGGTTGTACCGGTGGACATCACAGGTCAGTAACAGTTGCCAATGAGCTGTTTCAGCAGTTAAATGACTCCCAGGCAAATTATGGGATAAGAATAGCCCACAGAGATATTACAAGGTAAGTGAATTTATATTATGAGTTTTTCAGGAAAAGTAAAAGAGGAGCTGGCGCAACACATAAGTAATGCAAGCCACTGCAGAATAGCAGAAATAGCAGCGATAATTTCTATGTGTGGCAGTGTTGCCATTGATGTTGATGAAAAGTATTCAATAAAAGTAAGAACTGAAACAGAGGCCACAGCAAAAAAGTTTAAGACACTTGTGTGGAAGAGTTTTCATGTGGAAGCAGAAATTGCCGAAAGAAATAGTGCATATTCAAAAAAGTTAAAGACATATACTATTACCATAAAGAATCACGATGAGGCAATCAGGATTTTGCAGGCCACAAAGTTGATTGATGAAAATGGTGAGATTGGTGAAAACTTATCAGTAATCAACAATGTTGTAATTATGAAAGATTGCTGTAAGAGAGCGTTTATAAGAGGGGCGTTTATGGCGGCAGGCTCCATTAATGATCCGAACAAATCATACCACTTTGAAATTAAATGCAACAATAAGAAAAAATCCGAACAATTAATAAAATTGCTGAATAATTTTGATATTGAAGGAAAAATGGTTGCAAGAAAAGGTAATTTTGTGGTATATATCAAAGAGGGCGAAGGCATTGTAGATGTATTGAATGTCATGGAAGCCCCGGTTGCTCTGATGGAGATGGAAAATATTCGCATTCTCAAAGATATGAGCAATTATTACAACAGGCAAGTCAACTGTGAAACTGCAAACATAAAAAAAACTGTTACAACAGCCTGCAGACAGATTGAGGATATAAATTATATTATTGAGCACAAAGGCATTGACTATTTGCCGGACAAGCTGCAGGATATTGCAATAGTGAGAGTTGAAAATCCGGATGTACCTTTACAGGAGTTGGGACAGATGTTGGATCCGCCTCTGGGGAAGTCGGGAGTCAATCACAGACTGAGAAAGATTAGCCAAATCGCAGATGATTTAAGGGGTAAAACCCGGGAAGGAAGTTTTTAATATGACAACGAAGGACGTAACGATTGAGATTCAGCAGGGCGTAGAAACAAGTCCGGTAGCAAAATGCGTACAGGTAGCAAGCCAGTTTGAAAGCAAGATATATGTGGAGTACGACACGAAAAAAGTTAATGCAAAGAGCATAATGGGAATGATGGCGCTTGGTATTATTCCCGGACAAACGGTAAAAGTTTCAGCAGAAGGCAATGATGAGACACAGGCGATAGACAGTATCGCAAAGTATTTGGGAAATAAATAATTAAATATATAAAAGAATATTGAATAAAAAGGGTATTTGAATCCTGAACGGATTCAGATATTCTTTTTTACGTTACCAAATAGAAAAATAAAGATTTCCATTGTAATGTATTCGAATAAAGAATTTTTGACAATTGTAATGAAGATATAGTACAATAAAAATAACAATCGAGAGGAGAGTGCTTTGCACTGAACGGAAATGAATCGAGGAAAAGAAATCTTTGTGTTATTTTTATGTATTTTGGCAGAAATGGGAATGGTATTTCAGTTGATTAAGCCAAATTACTTCTTCAGCTCGTCAATGGTCATTGCCGGGAACGGATTTATGATAGCGAGAGTACTTATTCTTGTCAATATGCTGGGGATAATTGTTTTTGCATTATCCGTATTGGACGGAAACATTAAAGGCAGATTACATATGTCATACTATATAATGCTTATTTATGCAGTAGTCATGATTATTGCGTCGGTGGTTCCAAGACAATTGCAAGTCACAATGCATAACGAAAAACTGGAAATGAACGCATTGATTTACATCATTACGTTAGTATTAACAGTTTTTATTCTTGCATTATTTATAATCCGGGAGAAGGGCGGAATGAGAACCATTTCAAAACTGTCATCGCTCTTACTGCTTGTAATTATAGGACAGTTTGTTACAAATGGCTTATTTATCAATCATGGGGATATTATTTCAGGACCCGTGTATTTGTTGTTTGGAGTGATAAGTGCTATGCCTTATATAGCAGTGTTCGCTTTTGAAAATTTAGTTCTTGAACCGACGATGCTGAAATATAATTAAATTAATATAAGTTTAAAATTTAAAAGCATAAAAGGCTGTTGAAAACATTCCGGTTTTCGACAGCTTTTTATATTTGAAATAAATTAAGTTAAAAAATATACTTTTAAAAAAAATGAAGCCTTTTAAAAAATATAGATTCATGTAAAATTTTACCTATGAGTATAGACCGGTTTATATCAGAGAATGAAATGTAATTTCTATTAAGAAGGAAAGGTAAGGGAATGAATAAGAAAATTATCAAAAAAATCCTGGCAGCGGTGCTGGCACTGGCATTGCTTATAACAGGTATGACTGTTCCAACAGTTCGGGCAGGTGCGTCAACAGCAATTGGCAGTGGAGCGGATTATTCGGTGTCAGCAACAGATGTGTCGTCCGGTACATGTAAATTAACATTTAAGGCAAATAATTATGCAAGTTATGTTATTGTGCATTATACTGTTAACGATGGGGCACAGCAAAATGTAAATATGACCAGTTATAACGGGTACGATTATGATTACAGCATTACAGGGTTGGAAAACGGAGACAAAATTAAATGTTCATTTACGTATAATAAAGGCGGACTTCAGTATGATTCGCCGGAAATGATTTACACCACAGGTTCGACAGTGACAACGGATACATCAATCCAGGCACCTTTCGGAGCAATCGCAGGAAATCCTTCCGATGGAACAATCAGTGTTGTCTGGGGAAGAGGAGATATTAATACTTATAATGTTTATATTGATAATACACTGGTAAGCAATGGCGTGGGATGTGCATACTATGAATATAGTGGATATGCTGCAGGAACCCATACAGTTTCAATAACGACAGTGAATGGAACAAGAGAATCAGCAAAGACCACATTGACAGTGAATGTTGCAAACGGAGCAACGGTACAGCCAACGACACAGGCACCGACAACACAGGCTCCAACGACACAGGCACCGACAACACAGTCTCCAACGACACAGGCACCGACAACACAGTCTTCAGAACAGTCAGGTACAGATTCTTCCATTCCTGCACCATTTGGAATGGTAGTTGGAAGTCCTTCCAATGGAACAATCAGTGTTGTCTGGGGAAGAGGAGACATTGATTCATACAATGTTTATATTGATGGCAATAAAGTGGCGTCAAAGGTTGGATGCGCATATTATGAATACAGCGGATATGCCGCAGGAAATCATGAAGTTTCCGTAACAACGGTTAATGGTTCCAAGGAATCGGAAAAGACAACAATGAATGTCACAGTCACGGCAGGTTCTGCGCAACAGCCGACAACACAGGCACCGACGCAGCAACCGACAACACAGACGCCAAGCGGTGATTATGAGATTCCACAGTTGAGAGGCGACATTGCAGTACGGGATGACAGAATGTTCTTACAGTTGAACAATAAGACAAATGGTCAGTATTCTAATGATGAGATTTACTGGTGTATTTTGGGATACAATGCAAACCATGAACTTTGTTATCTTGATACAGACGGAAATCTTGTACCGGCATCCACAAATCTTAACACAATTACAATGAATGACAGACAGGTTGCAAACATTTGCCATTCATTAGCAGAAAAAGATTATGTATATCTGCCGGATATTGAATCAGGAAGAATGTACTTGAGTTACGGGAAACCGGTTTACATAACATTTAATGTTGCGGCAGACGGGAGAATGGGTTATGCCGGTCCTGATCTGAACAATGCAACAGACCCGAACCAGAATACATTATTTGAATTTCTCGAGTTTACGGTAAAAGGAAAAGAATACTGGGGCAACACAACAAGAGTTGACTTCTTTAGTTTTCCAATGGTTACAAGACTTGTCGGACAGGGCGGATATAACAATTATCCGGGTGATTCGGATGTATATGACAGAATTGTGGGTGATATCGGAACAAGAGATGAAATCTTTGCAGCATATAAAGCATCTGTTCCGGCAGAATTTAAAACACTTGTAAATGATTTGAGAATTATGGCGCCATGCAAGACAACATTTAATGAAGGCGCACAGTATGCAAATTACTTTGATAATTATATTAATGAATTTTGGAATAAATACTCAAATGAAACACTTGTATTTACATGTGATGCAGGAACATTCAGAGGACGTGTCACCGGTGACCATATGACATTTACCAAGGATGGCGACAGCGGTACATACACAGTTTATAAGCCGACAACACAGGATGTTCTTGAAGGAAAAGGAAACTTTAACAGAGGAAATTCAACGGAATTGGTAATTGAAGCACAGCTTTGCGCAGCTTTTAACAGAGGTGTTGCAACAGACCCGGCAAATTACGGAAATCCAAGCGCATACTATAAAAATGGTACATGCAATTACTATTCTGCATTCTGGCATGAACATTCCGTAAACGCACTGGCGTACGGATTCTGCTATGACGATGTATTTGATCAGAGTACATTGCTTCATTACACAAATCCGACAGCACTTGTTATTGACCTTAGATGGTAAGATAAAACATATTTATAATTTTTCCTAGTAAATAAATCAGAGAAAAACGTTGTTTGTTTCTCTACAAAAAAGCAAGCCCTGCGGGTTCTGATAATATCAGAGCCCGTGTGGGTTTGTTTTTTGTAAAGGCGATGAGGAAAAAGCATTTAGCTTGTGCAATTGCTTTTGACGACCGCATACAATCTCAGGATGTTGCTGCTGCCGATTCTGGTGATTATATCATTTACAAATTGACATCTGAAAAAAGAAAATAAAAAAGTCAACTGTTAAGGGCGGGCACGAAATATGATGAAAATATGTTAAAACTACAAGAAAAAAATGCTAAAATAAAACAAATATAAAGAGCGGATTAGTCGGGGGATTCATCATAAATAATATGCCGGTTGAGTATGAAAAATCAGAAGGTGAGAAATCTCCTGCTACATTTGTGGTAGGAGATTTTTTAGTAATAAGAGGTGTTCTTATGAAAAAAAACAAATACTTATATTGAGTTTGTATATTGCGGTGGCTCTATTGACAGGATGTGGAAATAATTGGGAAAGTTATATAATAAAAGGATATGAACAAAGTGATGAGTATTTCGATGATGGTTTTCGGTAGTATACAGATTATTGTAAATATTATTACAAAGAAGATTTTGATGAAAAATATGCAACTGATGAAAATTATATAGAAGTTACAAGTGACAATATTGAACATATCAGAAACTATTTTATTAATTTTCCATATTACAATATGAGTGAAAGCGAAATGTATGATTTTGATACAGAGATTATTACAGAGGGAGATTATTATTGTATTTTAGATGAAAGCGATCATGCCGCACAGCGTGATATGTATTATGTATATTTTTATGATGTAAGCACACATACACTATATTATATACATAATAATGGGTAATCCCATTGCAAATCAATCAAAATACAACTATATTAAATTTTTAACATTTGGTGATAAGAGGTGTTTATTTGAAAAGAAGACTACCGGAAATTTTGTTAATCATTTTTTTATTGATCGTGTTGGGAATTTCTCTAGTACCGTTGTTGTATAATCTAATAATGTATCCGGAAAATCAAAACTATGAAAAATTCAGGGAAGAGATAGATGATAAATTTTCGAATTATACAACATGGACGGGAAAAACAGAAAACGGATGCGTTTACATTAATACCATCAAAAACGGAGAAATGGAAGTAGCAGAAGATATCAACATGGTTTATATTACCAAGAATAAGCGATACTGTTATTGGATAGGGAGAACCGGTAAGTATGATCATGAAAATAAAGAGTTTGGAATACAGGTAGGAGAATACTCTGACGGAAACTTTTATGCATATTATAATGCAATATTGGAAGAAGATAGACTTCGGTTTCAACTGAGAGAAACCAATAGCACGAAATTTCCAGAACAGTTGGCGGAAATCATTTTTGAAAAAGAAGATAATGCATATCTTGTGGCAGTTCAGAATTATCTGAGTTCAAACATTAAAAATGGGTATCTGAAGCGGATTCAGTATGAAAGAACAAAAGAAAATGATTTGCAGGAGAATATCAGAGTGATTGGCATATATGTAAGAAATACCGGGGAAGATGCGGATGCAAATGAATCGGATTATGATGTTACGTTTGTTGTCAAATGTGAAAATGGAACATATAACGTATATATGAGTGAAAATAAATAAGTTCGGAAAAAAGATAGACAGAAAAAGGAAACGGGAAACAAGTGCTGATTTAAGTGAAAAATCAGTGACGGTTTCCCGTTTTTTCATTCATTTTTGTCTTCGATGAAATTAAAATACCGATATTGTTTCAACTGTGGTATACTTACTAACATATAAAGGAAAGATGTGAAATGGAGAAATATATGAAACTGATATCATGGAATGTGAATGGAATCCGCGCTTGTGTCAACAAAGGATTTATGGATTTCTTTCATGAAATAGACGCAGATATTTTTTGTATACAGGAATCTAAAATGCAGGAAGGGCAGCTGGAACTGGATATGCCCGGATATTATCAGTATTGGAATTATGCGGAGAAGAAAGGATATTCGGGAACAGCCATATTTTCCAAGAAGGAGCCAATCAGTGTAAGTTATGGTATTGGAATAGAAGAACACGATCACGAAGGTCGTGTGATAACATTAGAGTTTGAAGATTTCTACATTGTTACCTGTTACACGCCAAATTCTCAGAATGAGCTTAAGAGATTGGATTACCGGATGCAGTGGGAGGATGATTTTAAAGCGTATCTGAAAAAATTAGAAAAAAGAAAGCCGATTATTCTGTGCGGAGATTTAAATGTGGCGCATAAGGAAATCGATTTGAAAAATCCAAAGACCAACCGGATGAATGCAGGGTTTACGGATGAAGAGCGGGCAAAGATGACTGCACTGTTAGAAGATGGATTTATTGATACATTTCGATATTTTTATCCGGATGACGAGGGCAGATACAGTTGGTGGTCCTACCGGTTTAAGGCAAGGGAAAAAAATGCCGGATGGCGCATTGATTACTTTATTGTGTCAGAAGCATTAAAGGATAAACTGGAATCCGCAGACATTCACAAAGATGTTTTCGGATCAGATCATTGTCCGATTGAATTAAAAATTAATTTTTAGTTTTCTACGATAAAAAAGAAAGGTTTTAAAATGAATTTTACACATTTACATGTCCATACAGAGTACAGTCTGTTGGATGGTTCCAGTAAAATTAAAGAAATTACAAAGAGGGCGAAAGAGCTGGGCATGAACAGTCTTGCAATTACAGACCACGGCGTTATGTATGGCGTGATAGACTTTTATCGTGCGGCATTGGCAAATGGAATCAAACCGATTATCGGATGTGAGGTCTATGTGGCTCCCGGTTCCCGTTTTGATAAGGAGGCCAATGCCGGAGAGGACAGATATTATCACTTGATTCTGCTGGCAGAAAATAATAAAGGTTACGAAAATCTTTGCAAAATTGTCTCCAAAGGTTTTGTGGAAGGATTTTATTATAAGCCGAGAGTGGATTATGAGGTGCTGCAGCAGTTCCATGAAGGAATTATATGTTTAAGCGCGTGCCTTGCCGGAGAGGTTCAGCGGTTTCTTGCCCGGGGGGATTATGAAGCAGGAAAGCAGGCGGCGCTCAGATATTTGGATATTTTTGGGAAAGGTAATTATTTTCTGGAATTGCAGGATCACGGAATTCCTGAGCAAAAAACAGTGAATCAGCAGCTTTTAAGACTGAGTCAGGATATTGGGGTGGATGTTGTCTGTACCAATGACGTCCATTATACCTTTGCAGACGATGTGGAAGCCCATGATATTCTCCTCTGTATTCAGACGGGTAAGAAAAAAGCTGACGAGGACAGAATGAAATATGAGGGCGGACAGTATTATCTGAAGTCTCCGGAAGAGATGGCAGAACTTTTTAAATATGTTCCACAGGCTTTGGAAAATACTCAAATAATTGCTGACAGATGTGAAGTCACTTTTGAGTTCGGTGTGACAAAGCTGCCGAATTACGAAGTGCCGGAAGGCTATACCCCATGGACATATTTAAAAGAACTTTGTGAAAAAGGGCTTCGTAAAAGATATCCTGTGCTGCGAGGGGAAAAGGATGAATATTGCAGTCTGAGCAAAGAAGAATTAGAAGACCGGCTTTTCTATGAATTAAATACGATTAAAAAAATGGGATACATTGAATATTTCCTTATTGTCTGGGACTTTATCCATTATGCAAAGTCCAATGGTATTGCAGTGGGACCGGGAAGAGGTTCGGCAGCGGGAAGCATTGTGTCCTATTGCCTGGAAATAACGGATATTGATCCTATGCGTTACAATTTGCTCTTTGAGCGGTTTTTAAATCCTGAGCGCGTATCCATGCCCGATATTGATGTGGATTTCTGTATTGAAAGGCGTCAGGAGGTTATTGATTATGTGGGAGAAAAATACGGTAAAGACCATGTGACGCAGATTGTTACCTTTGGTACCTTGAAGGCGAAGGGCGTCATCCGTGATGTGGGACGAGTCCTGGATATGCCTTATTCCCGATGCGACGAAATTGCCAAGATGGTGCCGCAGGAATTAAATATTACACTGGATGACGCGCTGAAACAAAACAGAGAACTGAAAGCACTGTATGACAGTGATGAAGAGGTAAAATATCTGATTGACATGTCGCGAAGACTGGAAGGGCTTCCGCGGCATGCTTCCATGCACGCCGCAGGCGTTGTTATCTGCGCAAAACCGGTGGATGAATATGTGCCGTTATCAAGAGCTGCCGACGGTTCTATTACCACCCAGTATATTATGACAACTTTGGAAGAACTTGGTTTGTTAAAAATGGATTTTCTGGGGCTCAGAAATCTGACTGTAATACAGAATACACAAAAATTTATTCAGAAGAACAGAGGCATTGACCTGGATTTAAATAAGATAGATTATAATGACAAGAAAGTATTGGATTATATCGGAACAGGAAATACAGAGGGAATTTTCCAGTTGGAAAGCGGTGGAATGAAAAACTTTATGAAAGAGTTGAAACCGGAAAGCCTGGAAGACATTATTGCCGGAATTTCTCTTTACCGCCCGGGACCAATGGATTTTATTCCGAAGTATCTGGAGGGAAAAAATAACCGGGACAGTGTAACTTATGACTGTCCGCAGTTGGTGCCCATTCTTGAACCTACCTATGGGTGTATTGTTTATCAGGAACAGGTTATGCAGATTGTGCGGGAACTGGCAGGATTTTCCATGGGCAGAAGTGATAATCTTCGCCGTGCCATGTCAAAAAAGAAACAGGATGTTATGAATAGTGAGCGTCAGGTTTTTGTCTATGGCGATGAAAAAGAAGGCGTTAAGGGCTGCATCAATAATGGTATCAGCGAAGAAGTTGCCAACAAGATTTATGATGAAATGATTGATTTTGCAAAGTATGCATTTAACAAATCCCACGCTGCGGCCTATGCAGTTGTGGCATATCAGACCGCATATCTGAAGTATTACTATGCAACGGAATTTATGGCTGCCATGCTTACATCCGTAATGGATATTTCCGGCAAAGTGGCCGAGTACGTATATTCGTGTCGCTCTATGGGAATAAAAATATTACCACCGGATATTAATGAGGGTGAGAGCGGATTTTCTGTTCATGGAAACAATATACGTTATGGACTTACTGCAATTAAAAATGTCGGAAAATCCATTATTGACAATATTGTTGCAGAGAGGGAGAAACATGGAAAATATAAGGATCTGGAAGATTTTATAACAAGGACTTCCGGTTTTGGTGTTAATAAGCGCGCTATTGAAAATTTTATTAAGGCAGGAGCCTTTGATTCTTTCAATGCAACAAGAAAGCAGATGATGATGGTCTATATTCAGATTATGGATGGTGTGAATCAGGAAAAGAAAGATTCCATGGCAGGTCAGATATCGCTGTTTGATTTTGCAGATGAGGAAGATAAGCAGGCATATAAGGTGCAGATGCCGGATGTGGGTGAGTATACCAATGACCAGAAACTGGAATTTGAAAAAGAAGTTATCGGCATTTATGCCAGTGGACATCCATTGCAGGAGCAGGAGGAAAAATGGCGTAAGCACATAACAAATATGTCTGTTGATTTTGCGGAAACAGAAGAAGGAGAAGCGTCTAAAATAAAAGACAAGAGTACGGTTACTGTGGGCGGTATTGTCAGTGCAATCACAAAGAAGTTTACAAAAAACGGTCAGCAGATGGCTTTTGTTACGTTGGAAGATCTGGTTGGGACTGTGGAAATTATTGTTTTTCCAAGACAGTTTGAGAGATACAGAAGCTTGATTGTAGAGGGGAAAAAGTTATTTGTTACCGGCGAGGCAAGCATGGAAGAGAATGCCGCCGGAAAAGTTATTGCGAACAGCATAACAGAGTTTTGCCAGATGCCTTCTGAGCTTTGGATTGCTTTTCAGAATAAAGAAGAATATATGACAAAAGAACCGAAGCTTTTAGAAATTCTGGCATCCCACAAGGGTAGCGATAAAGTTATGATCGCTCTGGCAAAAGAAAGACAGAGAAAAGCCATGCCTGTGGAATACAGGGTAGACGCCAATGAACAATTTCTTGAAGAACTGAAGGGAATTTACGGAAAAGATTTTGTAAAGCTGGTTGTGTAGCATCGATATGTGGGATTGTAAAAATATGCCTGTGGCATGGTAAGGCATGAGAGGTGAAATGAAATGAGTGATATAAAGACGATAGGGGTTCTGACCAGCGGCGGCGATGCCCCGGGGATGAATGCCGCAATACGCGCTATTGTCAGAACTGCGATTGCTGAGGGTAAGAGTGTCAAAGGAATCAAATGGGGATATGAAGGTCTTATGAAGGGCGAAGTGACAGATTTGGATGCGGATGATGTATTTGGAATCAATCGAAAGGGCGGAACTGTTTTGTATACGAGCCGCAGTGATGAGTTTAAGACCGAAAAAGGTATGACAAAAGCCGTGAAAACCATTCAGGAGAATAAAATAGATGCTCTTGTTGTTATCGGCGGTGATGGTTCTTTCAGAGGCGCAAGGGATTTATCGAAAAGAGGGGTGCCGGTCATCGGTATTCCGGGGACGATTGATATGGATATTTCATGTACGGATTATACAATCGGATTTGATACTGCAGTCAACACGGCTATGGAAGCCATTGATAAAGTAAGTGATTCTTCTACTTCTCATGGGAGATGCAGCGTGATTGAGGTGATGGGCAGAAAAACAGGATATATTGCGCTCTGGGCAGGTATGGCAAGCGGAGCGGACGATATTATTCTTCCGGAAAAATGGGAGGGAAATTATGACACATTAATGAATCATATTCTTGAGCGGAGAGCACAGGGGAAAAATAACCATATTGTTGTTATCGCCGAAGGGGTTGAGGACTCGCCGAGCCTTGCAAAAAAAATTAAAGAATATACGGGAATTGAATCAAGAGTTTCTGTTTTAGGTTATATTCAGAGAGGCGGAAGTCCTACGGCAACTGACAGAATGTATGCGTCGTTTATGGGGGCATATGCGGTAGAGGTTTTGTGCAAGGGCAGAAAAAACAGAATTGTGGCAATGAATAACGGAAAGTTTGTTGATTATGAGATTGACGAGGCCTTAAATATGAAAAAGTCGTTGAATAGCTTTCAGTATGAATTGAGTTTAAAATTGTCAAGATAGTGATTCTGATATTGATTCAGTTAGGCGGGTATTATCGTTACAACTGTCTGTAAGGAATTGGGAATTTCTCATATTTTGGCGAAGGCAAAAAATCCGCTTCAGGGAGAGGGATTGAAGCAGGTCGGGGCAGATGAATTCAATCCGGATGTTAACCGACCTTTTGTGGAGGATGTGTAGCTTGTGGTACTGGTAGGAAGAAAGAATTTGAAGAAGGTATTTAAGTAAAATGATAATTACATCACCGTCAAATGAACAGATTAAAAAATTAATACAGTTAAAGGAAAAAACAAAAGTAAGAAAGAGTACGGGAACGTTTACTGTCGAAGGAATCAAGATGTTTCTGGAAATTCCGAAAGATGATCTTGTGAGCATATATGTGTCCGAAAGTTTCGAAAAGAAAAACATGTCGTTATTATCCGGAAAAGAGTATCAGATTGTAAGTGATGCTGTATTTAAAAAATTTTCCGATACGGTCAGCCCCCAGGGCATTATGGCAATTGTAAAGCAAAAAGAATATACAGTAAATCAGATCATAAGCAGCAGGAATCAAAAGAAAAGTTGCATTGTCGTGTTGGACAGGATTCAGGATCCGGGAAATCTTGGAACGATTGTCAGAACTGCAGAAGCGGCAGGAATATCCGGGATTATAATGAGCAGTGACTGCGCTGATATTTACAATCCAAAAGTTATCCGTTCTACTATGGGTTCCATATTCAGAGTTCCATTTGCAGTGACCGATAATTTGCCGGAAGCCGTGGATGATTTGAAAAGAGATGGAATCATAACCTATGCCGCGCACCTGAAAGGGAAACTTTATAATTCCGGCATGTTATATAATGACTGTGCGCTATTGATTGGCAATGAGGCAAAAGGACTTCGTAAAGAGGTGTCGGACAAAGCGGACAAACTTATCAAAATACCTATGGCCGGAAAGGTAGAGTCTCTAAATGCGGCAGTGGCAACGGCGATACTGATGTATGAGGCAGGACGGTAGGGATGTAGAAGAAAAGAATAACGTCAAAAATACTACAATTATCATAAAAGAGAAAACTACCACAATCCTCGGAAAGTGGTAGTTTCTGTTTTGCTTAGTTTATTTTATTTACAATGCCCCAAGTTTCTCGATTGCTTTCTCAGCAACGATTTCATCAAAGTGTTCTATATAGAACAACTCTTTTACGTATGTTGGATTTTCACGGGTTCCATGTTCTGTGAGAATACTGCATATTTTATTTAATTGCTTATCCTCGCTTATCTCCATGCATAATGATAAATAGTATTTATTGTTAGAAGGAGATTTGTATACGGAACTGTCACCCTTATAGATTGGTGCAAGCAATTCTGCTACCGTAATAACCTCTCTTAAATTATTAAACACATAGATACTATATAATAAAGAATCATCTTCTTTGCGCTCTTTGGAATCTGAATTGTTCTCAACAAAATCATTGTTTTGATTTTCGAGTTCTTCAAAATCTTCTAAATGTAATTCTTCGTTTTCTAAATGTGAAAGAATACCGTCTTTAAGTTCTTTGGAAAAGAATTTTGCAAGATGCTTCTCGGTTTCCTCAGGGTTTTCGACTTTTGTAATTACCAGAATAATGCTTTCCGGAGATACAGGAATGGCTTCAACCATTAAAGGAATATCATTCACTTCAAATCCAAAGTCGTCATTTGCCTGACGCATCATATCTTGAAACAATTCTTTCGTCTTGCCTGTGCCGTAAGCTAACTCGCTTAGTTTTATGTTTCGGTCTGCCAGGTCTTCCTTGCTTAAGATGCAACGAATCTGATTATCATTG
This sequence comes from uncultured Lachnospiraceae bacterium, assembly GCA_944382505.1. GTDB lineage: Bacteria > Bacillota > Clostridia > Lachnospirales > Lachnospiraceae > Eubacterium_G. The sequence goes on along the minus strand of CALWNA010000099.1, from coordinate 5,470 downwards.
ATTTTTTCAATTTTCATAGAAATCACCTCACAGTCAATTAGATTCGTATATATTGATATATAAAATAAAATATCTTTATATTAGTATATCCAATATATTTGTTCGTGTAAAGTTTTTGTACTAGTAATATATTACAAAAAATCAAAAAATCAACTTTCGACTTTTTGATATTATAATATATATACGAAAAAAGTGTACAAAATATTACAATTTTTTTAAATTCAACTAAAATATATAATATTTCAAAAAAATATAAAAACAAGTTGCAAAACACATACAATATGTGTATTATAAATGTAGGGCTGATGAATATAGGGATGGAAAATAACAATGACTGATTATTTCAATATATATCACGAAGGACTTGACCTCTGAATAATCAGTTAAGGAAGTTTCCCCGTGAATTGAAAGGACCATTTTCATATGGTCCTTTTTTCAACGGATAGAATGTGTTATTATTATATTAAAATTCTATCAGGAGGATATAAAGGTGAAAAGAAACATAAGATATGCATTGCTGATGTTAATTATTATTACAACCGTTTTGCTTGAAACAGGATGTGATTTGTTTATAAAAACAAATGATGGAAAGGTGGACAAGAGCTGGTATATGGGACTTACATATCAGAATGATGGCGGGGAAGACCAGCCCTATACAACCAATGCAGGAGACAGGGTCGCAGCCGTTGCGCTGGAGAATGGATACAGCGAAGAACCGGCATTAATAAAGGGGGATGAAGGATTTGTAAATATTAAAACAATAAAGGAGAATATCGACGACAGGTTTTACTGGGATAAAAATGAAAATCTTGTATTATTTACAAATGCAACAACCGTGTATGAAACAAAAGTAGGAGAATCCACTATTAACGGTCCGGAAACAGAAGAAGTGGATTATGTGATTTCTCTCGAGGAGAATGGAAACTGCTATGTCAATATGAAATTTATCATGAAATTTATTGATATGGATTATCACATTACAGAAAAAGAAGATGATGCCCCGGACATTATCTGTATGACTTACTCCAATGATGAAAAAACGGCCATGGTCACAAATGATGATATTGAAATGCGCACAAAAGGCGATTATCAGAATCTTATTGTAACCACAGTAGAGGAAGATACGGAGGTAGTGGTTATAGAGACAGGTAAAAATTGGAATAAAGTACGCACGGATAATGGATATATCGGTTATATTCCGGTTAAAAAATTAGATGATGAAGGAACAGTAAGTGCAGATTATGCAAGCGATAAAGATCAGTATACCCATGTATTGCTGGATGGAAAAGTTAGTCTCGCATGGAATCAGGTATATAACCAGACGGCAAACAACAATTTAGATGTCTTAACAGAAAATGCAACAGGTCTTAATGTCATTTCTCCTACATGGTTTTCTCTGACAGATAAAAAAGGAAATCTTTCCAGTCTTGCAGATTTGGATTATGTAGAGAAAGCCCATGAAAAAGGATTACAGGTCTGGGCCTTAATCAATGATTTTGAAAATAAAAATCTCACAAAAAAAGTGTTGACTTCAACGGAAACAAGGCGGCGCCTCGTAAGCAATATTATGTATTTTGTGGATAGTTATGATTTGGATGGAATTAACATAGATTTTGAATATATTAATGTGGATATTGGCGACAGTTATCTTCAGTTTTTAAGAGAATTGTCAATAGAATGCAGAAAAGCGCAGAAAGTGCTTTCTATTGACAACTATGTTCCATCAGAATGGACCGAGTTTTATGACAGAGAACAGCAGGCATTGCTGGCAGATTATATTATTGTTATGAATTATGATGAACATACATCAGGCAGTGCGGAGGCAGGTTCTGTTTCGTCCATGAGTTATGCAGAGCAAGGCATTAAAGATACTATCGCGGAAACAAAGGATGCCTCCAGAGTGATTAATGGAATGCCTTTCTATACAAGAGTGTGGTGTGAGACGCCGGAAGCATCATCGGATGGTACCGGTGTGTTTGTGGAAGATGCGGCGAACGGAAATTATTATCTATCCAGTCAGGCAGTGGGAATGAACACTGCAAAGAAGTTGTATGAGGATGCAGGTGTGAAACCTACACTGGATGAGCAGACAGGGCAGAATTTTGTTACTTACGCTGAGGGAGATTCTACATATATGATCTGGTTGGAGGACGAAACTTCGGTGAAAGCAAGACTGGAACTTATGAATCAGTATGAACTGGGCGGAGCAGCATACTGGGCATTGGGACAGGAATCCGACGATATATGGCAAGTGATTGCACCATATTTTGAATAATAAGTAATAAAATCAGTTTTCCGGAATATAATGAAATGACAGAGGTGTAGCACTTTGGAAGAAAAAAAGAAAGAAAAATACATGAAAGAAGCTGTCAGACAGGCAAAAAAGGCAGAGGAAATTGGCGAAGTTCCAATCGGCTGTGTTATTGTTTATGAAGATAAAATCGTAGGCAGGGGATATAACCGCAGAATGGTTGATAAAAACACATTGTCTCATGCAGAACTGAATGCCATAAAAAAGGCCAGCAAAAAACTTGATGATTGGCGGCTGGATAATTGTGAAATGTATGTTACCACGGAACCATGTCAGATGTGTGCAGGTGCCATTGTGCAGGCAAGAATTAAAAAAGTATATATCGGATGTATGAATCCGAAGGCGGGATGTGCCGGCTCTATTATGAATTTATTGCAGGTGGACGAGTTTAACCATCAGGTAGAAATAGAAACCGGCATTATGCAGGAAGAGTGCAGTGCTCTTCTAAAAGACTTTTTTAAAAAACTGCGCAAATCTTAGTTGACAAAGAAAAAAGTTGTGGGGTATACTATATCTCTGACAGTTTAAAAGTGCTGTCACAATTATAAGGTTGCGCCACCGGCTTCAATTTGTTTTGGGCGTGGCACTACTATCAATATGTTATAACACTTCCGCGCAGCCGGGGAGATAGCGGCGCCCTGTACCTGCAATCCGCTACAGCAGGGGTGATGATTTGCCTCGGGTTTATTTTGTAGGGCTGCCCTTTATAAGTGATGTTGACGCCTGAGTCTCATGCAATGAGGCCTTGCGAACCGTGTCAGGTCAGGAATGAAGCAGCACTAAGCAGGTCACTTCATGTGACATGAGGGTGCTTGGGCCGAGTTAACTGTAAAGGTAACGCTTATGAAATATTCACAAAGCAGACCGCGCGGATTAAAAATAAAACAAACCTTGGTTTGTTTTATTTTTTTATACCCGGGGAATAGAAAAAAGCATAAAAAACGGATAAAGTCTGAAAAAAGCTTATTCCGTTATGTAAAAAAGTTTATCCCGTTACACCTTGTATGAGAATCAATTTTATTATATAATGAATCCAAAGGTGCAATGGATTTTTTGTGCCTGAATAAAGACAAAACAAAGTTTTGCAGGAAGGAGAGACCATGTCTTATACGGCGTTGTACAGAAAATTCAGACCCGCTACATTTGACCAGGTAAAAGGTCAGGATCATATCGTACAGACATTAAAAAACCAGATTCATGCCAACAGAATCGGACATGCATATCTTTTCTGCGGTACAAGAGGTACAGGAAAGACCAGTGTGGCAAAGATTTTTGCGAAAGCAGTAAACTGTGAACATCCAATAGATGGAAGCCCCTGCAATGAGTGCGATACATGCCGTGCTATAAATGCGGGAAGTGCAATGAATGTTATAGAGATTGATGCCGCATCGAATAACGGTGTTGACAATATAAGACAAATCAGGGAGGAAATACAGTATTCGCCGGCAAATGGCAGGTATACAGTATATATTATCGATGAAGTGCATATGCTTTCAATCGGTGCTTTTAATGCGTTGTTAAAAACATTAGAAGAACCACCGGCATATGTTATTTTTATTCTTGCAACGACAGAACCACATAAGATACCCATTACCATTTTATCAAGATGTCAGCGTTATGATTTTAAGAGAATTACGATTGATACAATAGCAGCAAGGCTTTCTGAGTTGATGGAGAAGGAAAACATTGATGTGGAGGACAAGGCGATTCGCTATGTGGCAAAAGCAGCTGACGGTTCTATGCGTGATGCGTTAAGCCTTTTGGATCAGTGTATCGCTTTTTATCTGGGACAAAAACTGACCTATGAAAATGTACTTGAGGTTCTTGGTGCTGTTGACAATGAAGTGTTCAGTCATCTCACGAGGTGTGTGATAAACGGTGATGTTGTTTCCAGTATTCATATTTTGGATGAGATGGTTATGCAGGGAAGAGAGCTCGGGCAGTTCGTCAATGATTTTATCTGGTATCTGCGCAACCTGATGCTGATGAAAACTTCCGGCGAATCAACAGAGGCAATTGACGCTTCCGCAGAAACAATTGCAGCATTGAGAGAAGAGGCGGAGATGGTCGAGACAGATATCATTATGAGATATATTCGTGTGCTGTCAGAATTATCGGGAAAGATTAAATATTCGTCTCAGAAAAGAGTTCTGATTGAAATAGAACTGATTAAGCTGTGCAGACCTGCAATGGAAAGGGATATAAGCTCATTAAATAACAGACTGTCCCTTTTGGAGAAAAAAATAGAAACCGGCAGTTTTACAGTTGCAAATACCGGACAACAGGAAAAAACGGTACCGGAAACACCGGAAAAAGTATTTGAAAAGGCAATACCGGAAGATGTCCAGTATGTAGTCGACAATTGGGGAGTTGTTAAAAGACATATAACAAACCCGTATAAGACATATTTACAGGATGCCAGATTTAGTGTTAAGGGAGAAAATACATTGTTGATTGTATTTAATCCGGGTGCCATTGGATACGAAAGATGCAACAAGCCGGAAGTAATCGAAATGCTTAACACATTAATTAGTGAAGAGATAAAAAAGCAGGTCAAAGTTGAAATGACCATGCTTGAAACAAACCAAAGTTTTGGAAGTTATTTCCAGGAAGTGGTTAGTAAAATAAATATGAACATTGAGGAGGAGGATTTTTAAAATGGCAAAGCGAGGAGGATTTCCGGGAGGAATGCCTGGGAACATGAACAATATAATGAAGCAGGCACAGAAAATGCAAAAGCAGATGGAGGAAGCCCAGGCGGAACTGGAAAATTCAGAATATACAGCGACTGCGGGAGGCGGAGCTGTGGAAGTTACAATCTCAGGCACAAAAGAAATTACAAAGATAAAAATAGATCCTGAGGTAGTGGATCCGGATGATGTGGAAATGCTTGAAGATCTTGTTATGGCAGCAGTCAACGAAGCAATTCGCAAAATGGATGAAGTTTCAAACCAGAAGATGTCAAAAATTACCGGAGGAATTGGTGGACTTTTTTAGAAAGAGGTTGACACATTGGATTATTACAGTGGATATATTACAAAATTAATAGAAGAATTGTCAGGGCTTCCGGGGATTGGATCAAAGACGGCAGGAAGACTGGCATTTCATATTCTTGAGATGCCGAAGGAACAGGTCGACAGCCTGGCAAATGCCATGGTA
>CALWNA010000098.1 GCA_944382505.1 uncultured Lachnospiraceae bacterium | reverse complement strand
AAACTCTCAATCAAGTTGCATATTGCAACGGAAAAGAGGTGAGGATTATGAAAAATGAAAAAATTGCTTTTACGATTGAAGAAGCATCTGAATACACAGGAATTGGAAGGAATACCATGAGAAATCTGGTGGAGTGGAAAAAGCTTCCGGTACTGAAAGTGGGAAGAAAAGTGCTAGTCAAAACAGATATGCTGGAAAAGTTCATGGCGATGAACGAGGGAAGGAACTTAAGAGACAGAACAGATGTAAAGGCAGTAACTAGAAACACACAAACTTAGAAAGGGCAGTCCGAAAACTACCCTTTCAGGAATACCAGACCGGAGTCATGATATACCTACACGCAAATAAATTATATCATGCACCCGGTTTGGTTATCAACAGAAAGTTTCAAAAGAAACAGGAAAACTATGAACATTGATAACAGAAGAAAGCGAGGTAATGATAATGAGCAGAAGAACATCGGAAGATATTCAGGCAGAGATTAATCAACTGAAAAATCTGAAAAAGGAAGTTGTTGCAAAAGAAAAAGCACAGGCACGAAAGGAGAGAACAAGAAGGCTGATTCAGAGAGGAGCGGTACTGGAACAGTATCTGATGGAACCGGAAAAACTGGCAAATGAGGATGTTTCAGAAATTTTAAAGTATGCATTCAATACAACATATGTAAAAGAATATATGAGAGGTCTGCTGAAAAATAAAGGCAGGGAATAAGGTCCCGTAGGGTACCAAGGGCGCACTTATATACCACAAGCAAGTTGTGGTATCTCCCGACACCTGTGTCGGACGCGCGCTCTGCGAGGCATACCTCCCTTTGGTCGGAATACGAGGGAGTCTATGGAGAAGAGTAATACGGTCAGCTCTGTATTACATACAGGCGGTCCGTGTTACTGTTTCTCCCATATAAAAAGAATAAATATGAAGGAAGGAGAAACAGATGGCGATTTTCCATTTATCTGTAAAGATGATTTCCAGAGGAAAAGGAAAATCTGCCGTTGCAGCCGCTGCATACAGAAGCGGTGAGAAAATAATCAGTGACTATGATGGCATTACCCATGACTACACAAGAAAACGTGGTGTGGTAATGACATCAATCTTATTACCGGACATCGCACCAATAGAGTTTTATAACCGTTCCAAGTTGTGGAATGCAGTGGAGAAAATCGAAAAAGAAAAAAACGCACAACTTGCAAGAGAAATAGAGGTTTCCATACCAAAAGAACTGAAATTCAGGGAAGGGTATAATCTTGTAAATGAGTTTTGCAATAGGAATTTTGTAGACAAGGGAATGATTGCAGATATCTGTTTTCATGATAAAGGTGACGGTAATCCCCATGCTCACATCATGTTAACTGTCAGACCGTTTAACGAAGATAGAAGTTGGGGAAGCAAGCAGAAAAAAGAGTACATTCTTGATGAGAATGGAGAAAAAATCTATGACAAAAAGAAACGCCAGTATAAATGTAAATCCGTTCCAACAACGGACTGGAATGACAGGGGAAATGTTGAAAAATGGAGAAAGAGTTGGGCAGATATGTGCAACAAATATCTTGAAAAGTCAGGGCATGATGAGAGGATAGACCATCGTTCCTATGAACGGCAGGGACTTGAAATTTTGCCGACAAAGCATTTGGGAACTGCGGCATCCCAGATGGAGAAACGGAACATTAAAACTGACAGAGGTGAAGCCAACAGACACATCAAAATGGTTAATAAGATGATTCGGTTCTGCAATAATGAGATTGCAAAACTCAAGGAAGAAGCAAAACAGTTGGCACAAAGTGTGAAGGATAAAGTCATCAAAGTTGCAAGAAATCTGGAACAGTTAAGAAAAAATCTTTTGTGCATTGTGTATTCAGAAAAGGATAATGAAAAAAAGATTAAGCAGTTCCGAAAACTTGTTCCACAAGATATGAATGTCATTAAGACAGCATATGACCTTATTAGAAAAAGAAATCGTCTGAATGAAGAAAAGCGTTCTTATGAAATGGTGATTAATGCAAAGAAGGAAAAGAAAAAGCGGAAGGAACAGGCAGGAGAAGCATTAAGAGAAGTTCAGATGGAGCTTTATCAGATAGACAGACAGTTAAGGGATTTGCCACAATTTTATAAGATGTATTCCATGTACGAAATGGAAGAATGTATTGAAAATGGAGAGCGATATGGCAATGTAATTTCAAGGCTGGAAAAAATGGCAGACAGGATTGATACGAATAAGGCTATTGCATATCTGGAATACGATATTGCAAAGGATAAAGTTGAGCCGGAAGATACAGAAAAAGTTTCAGAAGAACGTTATAAAATCAGACCGGAGATGAATAAGCAGGCAAGAGTTGAGCTTACGGATATTTACGGTAAAGAATTTGATACAGAGTTGTTTGATGTAACTATGGAAGAAATGGATGAGTTACTGGAAGGAAAAGTGGTTGCAAGAGCGGAGAAAGAAAAAATTGAAGAAGATATAATGAACTTATCAAACGTTTATGTAAAATAAATCAACGTTGGTGCAAAAACTATTTACAGAAAAAATAAAAAAGGTATCCTATCAGTTGTCCGGGCAATACAAAAGTATATACGGAAAGGATTTACCTTTGTTTGGAAGATGGTATAAGTGGTTTTTTAGTTGGTTTTAAACAAATAACCATAAATTTTCCCAGATTGTAAAAATATGCTATAATTAAATATTATATTTTACAATCTGGGAGGAACAATGAGTATACTTTGTAAAGTTATTGCTGATGTTTTACATATTATAGAGATATTATTGGTATGCAAGTATTACCTACAGTTACGAGAAAAAATGATAGATAAATGTAGATATATAAATACACTGATAATATCTATTATTGTTTCGCTGATTATTAGTGTGATAGAAAACCAGACAATCGCATTAATAATCTATTTGTTATGCGTTGGAATAATCATGCAAATATGTTATGAAGAAAATAATAAGAAAATAATTATATGTGCTATATGGGTATCTGTTATTGTAGAAATACTTGACATGTTATCAATTTTACTGGTAGATATAGCAAGCACAGTCATGAATTATAATAATGATTCTTTAGAAAATCTTTTTGCAGCATTGTTATCACTGAGTTTTATTAGTATCGTAAGTATACTTTTAAGAAGAATAACAGATGAAGGCATAAGAAAGGTTCATATAAAGTATCTGGCTCTTTTTACATTAAATTTATTTGCAGATTTCTGCATATTAGCGTTGATGACCCGTGTCACTCTTGAAGAAATTGCATATCAAAATAAAATTGCATATATCATTATATACATATCGGTAACCATAGGACTATTGATACAAATGGCATGTGTAATATTACTGTTGGTTTCAAGAAATATACACAAAGAAAAAGAATTAATTATTAAACAGTATCTTGAGGAACAGGTAAAACAGTATGAATATCTGAATGAGAGAGAAAAGGAAACAAAAAAATTCAGACATGATATCAGAGGACATCTTTATTTCTTAAATAAATTAAAGAAAGAAGGAAGAGACCAAGAGTTTGAGGATTATTTTCAGGATATTATCGGAAAAGTGGATGACCTGGGTAACAGCATTAATGTGGGAAATGATATCGTTAATGCTGTTCTAAATAAAGCTTATGCAGAAGCAGAGAATAAAAATATAAAAATAAATGTAGCCGGGCATTTTCCGTCACAGTGTAATATCAGTGCTTACAATTTATGCACAATATTTTTCAATCTGCTAAATAATGCAATAGAGGCAACCGACAAAACAACGAAAAGGGAAGTATGGGTAATCTGTCAATATACGCAGAAAGAAATAATTGTAGAAATAGGTAATTACTATTGTAATAGAAATCAGTTAGATAAAAACAGATTGCAGTCAGCGAAAAGTGAAAAAGAATATCATGGATGGGGTATGAAAAATGTAGCGGACAGTGTTGCGGACTGCAAAGGTTTGATGGATATAGAAATCGTGGATGATAAGTTTATTGTTTCCATAACATTAAAGAATGAAAAAAGGACATAGAAAAATGAAAATAGCAATCGTTGATGATGAGCAAAAATGGAGAAATCTTGCCTTGAATGTGGTAAGAGATTATACGGATGAAGCAGACGAAATAGAAGTTTTTAATTCAGGAGTTGAATTTCTAGAAAGAAATGCAGAGTATAATATAGTGTTAATGGATATTGATATGCCGGAAATGGATGGTTTTGAAACCATAGTAAATTATAAGGCGGAACATTTGGAAAGTATTATTATAATTCTCACAACCCATTTGGACTGTGCAAGAAAAGGATATCTGGTGGATGCGTTCCGATATGTGGATAAAACAAAAATGAAAGTGGAGTTAAAGGAAGCGTTTGAAAAAGTAAGAGAAATAAATATAAAAAATAGTTTCTCATTGACCGCAAAAAGTGGAAGTGAAACAAAAAGTATTTTGCTTAGGGATATTTTGTGCAGTATAGTCAATATTTAAGACACGATTTTTAAATATATTTTTACCGGGACCAGAGATTATTTCATCCGATCCCAGTAAAGTGCTTCTTTTTCATCTGGGGTTAGATATCCCAGTGAACCATG
>CALWNA010000097.1 GCA_944382505.1 uncultured Lachnospiraceae bacterium | reverse complement strand
CATTGGTATGAACATGTACTTTTACAATTTCATCATCTGCAACAAGAACAATGGAATCACCTATGGACTCTAAAAATCCTTTAAACGCCTTTTCTTCTGACATTGACATTTCATGTTCAAGATTAATTATGAACTCTGTGCAGTAACCAAATTTAATCTCAACATCTTCCATCGGCACATCATCCGCTGATACATTTGCGGATGATTGCACACTTTCCAATGTGTAATCAACTTCCTTGCCAAGAAGCGCATCATATGCCCCCTTCATAATTGTCATAAGTCCTTGTCCGCCGGAGTCCACAACACCGGCCTGCTTCAATACCGGAAGCATTTCCGGAGTCTGACTGAGAATATAGTCACCATACTTAATGATTTCATCAATCACATAGATAAGGTCATCACTCTCACCCATCATTTCGCAGGCTTTATCCGCCATTCCTTTTGCCACGGTAAGAATCGTTCCTTCCTTTGGTTTCATGACCGCCTTGTATGCAGTTTCTACCGCTCTCACACACGCCCTTGACAATCCTTCTACATTAATTTCCTGAACTTTTTTGATTTCTCTTGTAAAGCCTCTGAACAACTGTGATAAAATAACACCGGAGTTTCCTCTGGCGCCTCTCAGTGAACCGGTTGAAATAGCTCTTGCAATGGATTCCATATCAGGCTTTGCAAGTCCCCCAACTTCTTTTGCAGCCGACATGATTGTTAATGTCATATTCGTTCCCGTATCACCATCCGGTACCGGAAATACATTTAATTCATTAATCCATTCTTTTTTCGCATCAAGATTTTTTGCTCCTGCTATAAACATTTTCTGTAATGTCTCAGCATTAATACTTTTTATTTCCAAAACAATATCCTCCTCAGGCAAACACATTAGTCGATTGCTCTTACGCCTTCGACATGGATGTTAACTTTCTTAACACTCATACCTGTAAATTCTTCTACTTTGTACTTAACATTTGAAATAATATTATCTGCTATTGTCGCAATATTTACGCCATAAGCCACAATAATATGAAAATCAATCGTTATCTCGTTCTTTTCATCAATTTCCACATTGATTCCCTTTGTGGAACTGTCTCTCTTAAGTAATCTTACAAGACCGTCTCTGACACTGACCATTGCCATACCAACAATCCCGAAACACTCATATGCTGTTTCACCGGCATATTTGGCAATTACTTCCGGACTAATTAATACCTGACCCAAATCAGTATTCATTTTACCTTTCATATTTGTTCCTCCTAATTGTGCGTATTGCTTTACACAGTTAAATATATTATACTATCTTTTATTTAAAAATAAAAGCAGATTTTATACAATAGCTATTATGCTATTATAAACTGTGTATGCAATAACTATTATGAGTATATGGATGTATTTATAGAATTTGTATTTGCAATTATTTGTATTCTGATATAGAATAATCAAAAAAGTGTATGTTATTTCACTTTAAAGCGTTAAACTTTAAATCATTAAAGCAGCGTTAAATATTAAGAAAATTTTGTGGAAACCCATCGACTTTTCCGCGTAAAAGATTGGAGTATTATGAGAAATTTAACATTTGGTTTTGTCGGCATAGGTCTTATTGGCGGATCTGTTGCCAAAGCATTAAGAAGAGTTTACCCAAGTTGTAAAATTATTGTATTTAACCGAAGTGCCGAATCGAGAGTTATGGCGATGAATGATGGCACTGCCAATATTGCAGTTGCGCAGGTGGATGATACTTTTAAGGAATGCGATTATATTTTTCTATGCACTCCTGTGGAAAAAAACGTAGAATATCTTAAGGTATTGAAAGACATTATTAACAACGACTGTATTATCACTGACGTAGGCAGTGTAAAAAGTAATATTCATAAAGCAGTAGAAGAACTTCATATGGAAACTAATTTTATTGGCGGACACCCTATGGCAGGCTCTGAAAAAACCAGTTATAGTTATGCCAATGACAGACTTTTAGAAAATGCTTATTATGCAATCACACCTACTGCTGCCGTTGATTCTGATAAAGTGAAAGAATTTACGGAAGTTATCACATCCATTGGCGCCATTCCAATTAACATTTCCTATTCAGAACATGATAAAGTAGTCGCTACAATCAGTCATCTGCCGCATCTGATTGCTTCCAGCCTGGTGAATTTGGTAAAGCACAATGATTCCGATCAAGAATATATGAAAACGATGGCTGCCGGCGGTTTTAAAGACATTACACGTATTGCGTCTTCCTCTCCGGAAATGTGGGAACAGATATGTATGACAAACAACAATAACATTAGTGAGATGTTACAAAAATATATTGACAGTCTAAACACAATCAAGCTGGAGCTGGACGAAAAAAACGGTCAGGCAATTTATGATTTAATTGCTGAAAGCCGCGATTACAGAGATAATATTGAAGATAACAACAACAGTATTATTAACAGGAGCTTTAACGTTTATTGCGATATCATTGATGAATCCGGTGCCATTGCAACCATTGCCACAATTCTTGCTGCAAACGGTGTCAGCATTAAGAATATTGGCATTATTCATAACAGGGAATTTGAGGAAGGAGTTCTTAAAATTTCATTTTATGATGAACCTTCAGCAAACAAAGCTGTTGAACAGTTGCAGAGACATCGCTATAAAATTTTTAAAAGAAAATAAACCTGTTCCTTTATTTTGTTATCTCATCCAATATATCAAAATAATTCTCAAAGGTTTTCCGGCAGCACATTGGATTTTTTATCACCACTCCGTCCACAACCAGTCCTGCCAATGCAAAGCTCATTGCGACACGATGGTCCTCGTAAGTTTCAATTTCTGCGCCATGCAGTTTGCCCGGTTTTATCACCACGTCCGTCCGCCCATTTTTTTCCAAAATGGAAGCTTTGCACCCCAACCTTTCCAGTTCACTGACAATAGCCTGAACTCTGTCTGACTCCTGACTTCTGATATGTCCGATATTTTTTATTCGCGTTTCCGTTTTTGCAAATGCTGCTACA
>CALWNA010000096.1 GCA_944382505.1 uncultured Lachnospiraceae bacterium | reverse complement strand
GGTAACTTTACATCCCAACTGTTCCAATACCCGCAAAAACTTTAAATCTCCCTGCATAGAATTTTTATGTATGCCATTTACGATGGCTTTAACTCTAAGAATTATTGCCATTGCATAGAAATAGCATGCTGCTGACATATCCGGCTCAATAACATATGATGGGCATATAGGTGTCTGGGATTTTATACAATATGTATTTTCTGATACATTATACCTGATTCCAAACTGCTCCATCATCTTAAGCGTAATCTTTATGTAAGCGCCATTCACTCTGGTACCTGTAAGTTTGATTTTCATTCCGTTAATTGCCGATGCCATTAGCAATGCACTGGCATACTGACTGCTCGTTGCAGTATCAATTGACATCTCTGTATCGCCGATTCCGGTCGAATGAATTTCAAAAGGAAAATGCCCCTCTTTTTCCAGATATCTGATTTCTACATCCTTTTCCCGGAGACTATCCAAAAGTTCTTTCATAGGTCTTTTTTTCATTTGTTCTGAAGATGTCAGCACATAATCTCCACCGGATACAGCAAGAAAAACAGTCAAAAACCTTGCCGCTGTCCCCGCACTCTGCACATTTATTTCCGCCTTTCTGTTTGGAATACCGCCGTCCTCTCCTTTTATAACAACTTTATGGCAGGCTTCATCGATATCTACCTTGAATCCCAGTTTTATCAGACAATCAAGAAATGCTCTTGAATCCGAACTGAACAGTACTCCCTTTAATGTACAGATTCCATCAGATAATGCAGCAAGCAATAAAGCCCGGTTTGTGATACTTTTTGATCCCGGAACCGAAACTTCAATATTCTTTTTTTCTCTCAAAGGTTTTACTCTATATCGATTCATGATTCACTCTTTCACTATTTAATAAACATGGCATCACCAAAGCTAAAAAATCTGTATTTCTCCTTTACCGCTTCTCTGTATGCTTTCAGCACATTTTCTCTTCCGGCCAGTGCAGAAACAAGCATTAACAGTGTGGATTCCGGTAAATGAAAATTGGTTATCAGACAATCAATTGCCTTAAATTGATATCCCGGATATATAAAAATCTGTGTCCATCCGCTTCCCGCATGAACAACACCATTATCATCCGTCACAGTTTCCAATGTTCTTGTACTTGTTGTCCCCACAGCAATCACTCGTCCGCCGGATGTTCTTGTCTCATTAATCATTGCTGCATCTTTCTCATCTACCATATAAAATTCTGAATGCATATGATGTTCCAGAATATTTTCCACCTTAACCGGTCGGAATGTTCCCAAGCCTACATGTAATGTTACATGTGCAATTTTTATCCCTTTTTCCTTAATTTTCTCAAGCAGTTCTTCCGTAAAATGAAGCCCTGCCGTCGGTGCTGCTGCCGAGCCTTCATACTTTGCATATACTGTCTGATATCTGTTCTTGTCTTTTAACCGGTGTGTAATGTATGGCGGCAAAGGCATCTCTCCAAGTCTGTCCAGAATTTCTTCAAAAATTCCTTCGTAATCAAACCGAATTAATCGGTTCCCTTCCTCAACCACATCAATCACTTCTCCGGTTAATATGCCTTCTCCAAAACTAATGATCGTTCCCGGCTTACATTTTTTACCCGGTTTCACCAAAGTCTCCCATATATTTCCTTCTTTTCGCTTTAAAAGCAGCACTTCAATTTTTGCGTTTGTGCCCATTTTACTGCCGTACAGTCTTGCAGGCAAAACCTTTGTATCATTAATCACAAGACAATCATTTGGATTTAAATAATCAATAATCTCCTTAAATACGTGATGTTCCACAGCTCCCGTGTCTTTGTCCAACACCATAAGCCTGGAACTGCTTCGGTCTTCCAACGGGTCCTGAGCAATCAGTTCCTGCGGCAAATCATAATAATAGTCATGTAAATTCATTTCATCGTTCATGGTAAAATCTCTTTCTCCATTCCTCAGGCAATTTTTCTATAATATAGCATTCTGTTACAGACAAATCAACAAGAAAGCTATTTACAGATTTCATCGCTGTCTAAAACAATTGTAAAAGGACCGTCATTCAAAAGGCTGACCTTCATATCCGCCCCAAAAATCCCTGTTTCTACAACAGGAACAATCTTCCTGCATTTTCCGATAATATACTCATACATCTCATTTGCCATATCCGGTGCCCCTGCATTAACAAACGAAGGTCTGTTTCCTTTCTTGCAATCAGCATATAATGTAAACTGTGAAATCAAAAGCAACTGTCCGCCTACATCCGATAGCCCCAGATTTGTTTTTCCGTTCTCGTCATCAAAAATTCTCATTGCAGTCATCTTTTTAATCATTCTGTCTGCAATTTCTTTTGTATCATCACGGGAAACGCCGATAAAAACAAGAAATCCTTTCTCTATCGCCCCCACAACGTGCTCATCCACGGAAACATCCGCTTTTGCAACTCTCTGTATAATAAAACGCATCCTCATTCCTCCTGCAAATTTCTTATAGAAGTATTTTTGACAGTTTAAATTGGGCTGTCATATTGACAGCCCTTAATCCTTATCCTCTCAGTTCTATTCCCAGTGCCTCCAACGCCTTCAAAATCTTGTTCATAGAATTCTGTACATCGGCATCTTCCAGCGTCCTGTCCTTGGCTCTAAATACAATAGAATATGCAACTGATTTATAGCCTTCTTGAATCTGATCACCTTCATAAATATCAAATAGCTTGTAGCTCTCCAGATTCTTTCCGGCTTTCTTTTCAATCACTTCTTCAACCTTTCCAACAGGAATTTCTTTTGGCATAACCATAGAAATGTCTCTTGATACAGCCGGGTATCTCGCAATACCTTCGTACTTTTTATCAAAAGTAGACATCTCGTAAATATATGGCATATCAATTACTGCCACATATGCTCTTGTCTTCATATCATAATTATCACAAACTGCCGGGTGAACTTCTCCAAGATAACCAACAGTTTTTCCATCATATACGATATTTGCCTGACGTCCCGGATGAAGGAATGTCTT
>CALWNA010000095.1 GCA_944382505.1 uncultured Lachnospiraceae bacterium | reverse complement strand
GTAATATATTCACAGAAAAGGCGGATGATAAAGATAATGAACCGACAGTTGTAAAGGAACTGAAACGTTTCAGAACGGAAAATTCAAGCACATATCTTTTAAGTGATGGTTCCAAGAGATTGGACCTATATGGGACGGATGTAAGATATGAAAAAAACGGAAAATATATTGACTATGATCCTTCTCTAAAAAAATTGTCTGATGATGAAAAAACAAAACTAAAAAAGAGAATAAATAATAATAAAATCATAGACCGGAAAGAAGTCAGCAGCTATGCGTATGTGAATACATCCGGCGATTCCAAACAGTATTTTCCAAAGAAGCTTAATGAGGATACAGGCGTGCTTTTGGAGAAGGAAGATTATGCCATAACATTTACGCCGGTTTGTAAGCATGATGCAAAAAGTGCATCCGTATTAGAAACGGAAAAATCCGATATTGATAGTACAGTATTGGAAAACGAGACAAAGGAAGCGTCCGGTCTTATAGAGCTAGAGGAAGACAGCGTAAAAGAAAATGTTATTACATATGCGGAAGAGAATAACGATATAGAATATAAATACATATCTCATAATTATGGTATCAAAGAAGAAATTGTCTTAAGCAAAAAGCCGGAAACAAACGTTTTTACATTTGAACTCAGTCTCTTTGGCATGAAATTGCAAACAAGAAAAGATGCTAAGAGCATTGATATCATTGATGAAAAAACAGATAAAATCGTTGCATATATAGAAGAACCAAATCTCAAGGATTAGACAGGTGCAGTCACATACGAAGAAGTGACTTACGAGGTTGAAGAAAATGAGAACGGAAGCTATCTGTTAAAAGTTGTTGTAGAAGAGGAGTATCTGGAATCCGATACAACAGCATATCCGGTATCAATAGATCCCTCCGTTAACTGGATGAACGGTTATCTGAACAGTGCTTCAGTTACCGATATGCCATATACGATGGGAATTAATATGAAAAATAGCGCATCCATGCAGGTGCAGAATAAATGTGCGACTCATGGTCCATATATAGGCACACAGAAATACTGTTATATTGATACAAGCGGAGTGACCAATGGAGAGAGTTTTATCGGTGATGCCAAAAATCTTGAATATGCATATATTGAAAATGCCAGTCTGACACTCCGTGAGTACACCGAAAACGGAATTCGTTTTTCAAGTGGTTTGGGAACTCCGGAAGTCTTTCAGAAATTTACTCCGGGGACAGTGGAAGTAAGAGATATCAAAGGGGCGTGGAGTCCGGATACAGTTACATGGAATAATCATCCTGACATAGGTGACACGGTTTGGGCAGAATTTTCCTGTACCGGTGTAAAGTATACGGAACATAAGATTGATCTTACAGAATGGGCGCGAAAAGTAATACGCAATGAAAGCCCTAATTATGGTTTGGCGCTTAGGGCAAAGGAAGAAGGAACGGGAGATACTTTTTTCAGTGATCACTTCTATTATGTGAAAAATGAAGAGACCGGGAACTTGATGCCACAATATGCATTTCTGTCTATCAATTACAGAGACGTGGGGCGTTATTATGGTATGCCCGGAGTATTTTCTCCGACAGGTAATTATTCTGAAACTTCAAAAGATATGACTGTGCAGACTGTGTTGGGAAATATTTCTATTGAGAGAACGTACAATTCTTTGCAGAATCATATTGCGTCGATAGTCGGCAATGGTTTTACTCTGAATTATGCCATGAAAGTTGTGGAAAAAAGAGATGGAATGATTGTAATCATGCCAAATGGGTCACATTGGAATTTTAAAATTTCCGGGACGGGTTATGCCGCAGAAGACAACAAAGGGGTGTTAACGCTGGAAAATAATAAATTTAAACTGGTGACCCTCGATATGACAGAATATGGATTTGATACAAATGGTTATTTGGAGTATGTAAAAGATGAATATGGTAATCAATTGAATATTTCGACAAATGTTGACGGTAAAATTAATCATATAACAGATAACAGCGGTACGGACATTCGGTTTACATATTCAGGAGAATTGCTGACAAAAATAGAAGATGTCAGAAATGAAACAGTCTTGCAGTCGGTTGCGTACAGCTATGTGGAAAATCATCTGACAAAAGTAAAATATCCAAACGGATTAGAAACACATTATCAATATACGGACCAAAGATTGACGCAGGTAGTAAATAGTGGCGAAAATAAAGACAGTCCTCTGAAAACAGCGGAAATTGAATATTACACAGTCGGCGCGTATAAGGACATGGTTCATACAATTACAGACAGCGTGGGTGTGACGTCGACGTATCAGTACGATTTTGCAAATTGTTCAACAACGATTCATGACAGCACCCCCGAAAATGAGAATATACGAAGCATGCGGGAAACGTATAACACCAACCTTGCCGTTATTAAAGTCGAAGATTTGAAAAATCCGTCACAGAGCAGACAGATGCAGGAAATCCAATATGAGTCGCAAAGTACAACGGATCCGGACAGACCTTCCTCGGAGACGGATGAGTACGGAAATGTTACGCAATATGAATATGATGATAATGGAAATTTGACAAAGACAATTTATCCGGATGGCTCCACAGAAATATCCGTCTATAATCAGGAAACAAATGATTTAATAAAATTTACTGACAGAAACGGGCTGATAACAGAAAACACATATACCAATGGGCTTTTGACTGCAACGAAATGCGGAGAAATTCAGACAAATGCATATACTTATTATCCGGAAAGCACCTACGGTATCAGTGGACTTGTGCAGACACAAACGGATATTCATGGGAATATGACAAGTTTTACATACGATAGCAAGGGAAATATTTTAACATCTACCCAGACAATTGATGGGGTAAATTATGTTACAAAAAATACTTATAATGAGCATGGTTGGATTACGAAAACAATAGACCCAAATGGTATCTGTACGGAATACATATATAATGCCGGAGGAGATGTTCTGCTGACCAAAGTAAAAGATAAAAATGGTGAGAATATACAGATTACGCGTACCGTGTATGACACTCTGGAAAGGGAAATACAGGAAATCGGTCCTTTAGAATATGATTCCACGAAAGACAATTTAGATGCCGATATTTATGCTGACAGTAATGTGGGAATACGAACGGAATATAATACGAAGGGGCAGATTATTAAGGAAACAGATGCCAATGGAAATGTTACAGAGTATATTTATGATGATGATGGAAATATACTTAAGGAAATGCAACCAAATGGTTCTGCAAAAAGATATGAGTACGATAAAGATGGCAGGCAGACTGCGGAATATTTTTATGACAATGTTACGGAAACAGAAATACAAATAAGCGAAACCATTTATACACCTGGTGAAAATAAAGTTACGATAAAAGAATATCTTTCGGACAGTTTGGTTGGAACAACCATAGAGGAGTACGACTGGGAGGGCAATCTGATCAAAGAAACAAGTCCGAATGGTGCGGTGCGAACCATCATCTATGAAAACGGTTTACAGGTCAGAGAAGAAGACAGTCAGGGCGGATGGACGGAATATACTTATGATGCATGGGGGAATGTGCTTACGGAAACATCCGCATTTGATGAGACTGGTAACAGTAGGACAAAATATACGTATGATGATTATGGAAACGTAATCTGGGAAGAAATTAAAAATAATGTGGCCCGTCAGCAGGAATCTTTCTCAAAGAAAAAATACGAGTATGACTCCCGTGACAACCTTGTAAAAACGATTTATTATGCAGAACGCATCCCCGTTAAATGTACGCAGAGCTATTATAGTTGGGACGGAAAACTCTTAAGAGAATACAAAGGTATGGTAAATCCAATAACAATAATCGGTTTAGATGATATAGAGAATAAAGATAATCAGAATTATTCTGTTATTAAATACGAATATGATGCAATGGGACGACTTGAGAAAAAAACGGATGCGTTGGGAAAGAACGAAGTTTACGGATACGATAAAGAAAATCGTCAGATATACAAAAAAGATCGAAAGGGTATAGAGCATTTTACACAATATGATCCAAACGGCAACACGATAAAAACTGTCAGTGGAAGTATTATAAAGGAATACACTTATGACAGCATGGACAATATGATATCTGAAAAGGAAGGAAATATTACCACAGTTTATACCTATGATGGCAGAGATAATTGTATCGGTGAAACAACAGGAAATATAGAAAAAACGTATACATATAATAATGCAGATTTGGTATTGAGTCATACCATTAAGATTGGCGGAGAACAAAAGCAAAGTGTTAGAAACACATATGACAATATGGGAAATCTGACAAAAGTGTATGAAAATAATATGTTAAAAGCCAGTTACACCTATGATGAATTAGGCAGATTAATAGAAACATCTAATTCCAACGGTACATCAGAGGAAAATACTTACAACTTTGCAGGATTGGTGACTTCGACAGTGAACAAAAAAGACACAACCGTTCTCTCTCAATATGTCTATACCTATTATTATGATGGAAAGGTGCGCAGTAAGACAGATAACAGCGGAATGTCAACATATATTTATGACGAAGTAGGGCAATTAGTAAAGGAAATAAGGAATAATTCAGCGAATGATAATACAAACTTTGAAAAGGCGCAGCCGATTACAATTGAAAATCCGACCATTGTCAATATCAGTACATCAGGGCAGATGCGGTATTATAGTTTTGTACCGGCAACATCATACAGGTATCATATAACAAGTACCAATAACAGTGGGGATCCTAAGGTGTACTTGTATTCTTCAGATGGAACACTGATAAAAGAAAATAATGACGGCGGAAGTGGATTAAATTTTGAGATGGAAGCGGATCTCATGGCGGGAAACAGGTACGTTATAGCGGTGAAAGAAAATTCGGGAAAAGGAAGCTGTACTCTTACAATAACACAAAATCAAAGTTCTCAAAATACAGAAAAAACAAGTGCAAAAATGATTGTGGAAGAAAATCCTGTAAGTGTCGGATTGGAAATGTATCAAGTCAGATATTACAGTTTTATACCGAATGCAACAGGAACATACACAATCGAAAGCAGTCGCAACAATGGAGATCCTTATGGAATGATTTATTCGTTAGACGGGACATTGGTGGATATTGATTATAACGGGCGCGATGGAACGAATTTTCAATTAGAGTGTGCGCTTACAGCCGGGACGCCTTATGTGATAGAAACCCGTCTGATTGCGGGAAGCGGACATTTTGTCCTGACAATCATACCACCGGAATCTGACAAGCGTACTGTGACAGAGTATACGTATGATGCAAACGGTAATCGGATATTATTAAAAGAATCAGAAGCGGGAGATGTGACGGTTACGTCTTATACATACGATAAAAACGACAGACTGCTGACAAAACAGGTCGGAGCACAGAATGCAGTTACATATAATTATGACGATAACGGAAATATGACAAGTGCGTCCGATGGAACAGAGCAGAGTTTCGATAGTCTTAATCGTATGACCAGTTACAAGTCCACCGACGGGATAACAACAACATATAGCTACTACCCTGATAATATGAGAAAAAGCAAGAAAGTGGGAACGGATACGGAAATCACACAGGTGTGGCTTGATGGAGAAATCGCACTGGACATGAACGGAACGGAAATCATAAGCAGCTACATCTATGGGAAAAATCTGATATGCGGTGCATATGGGTGGTATCTTTATAATGCGCATGGAGATGTTACCGCATTAACAGATGCAAGCGGAGATGTCATACGAAATTATGATTATGATGCCTTTGGCGTACAGAAGGAGAAGAATGAAACGGATTTAAATCCATACCGTTATTGTGGGGAATATTACGATACCGAAAGTGGATATACCTATCTGCAGAGCCGTTATTATGATGCAGACACCGGAAGATTTGTAAGTGAGGATTCGGCATTGGATGGAGATAACTGGTATGTGTACTGCGGAAACGACCCGGTAAATATGATTGACCCAACAGGAATGTGGGGAAAAACAGTTCACAAAGAAATGACAGACAAGGCGCTTGAACGGGTGAAAGCATTAAAAAATATGCGGAAGTTTCATAAAAAGAAATTAAAAAAAGGATGTGTCTATCCGGATGAACATAGAAATGAAAAGTCAGATTTTAAAAGGTCGTTTGGACATAAATCA
>CALWNA010000094.1 GCA_944382505.1 uncultured Lachnospiraceae bacterium | reverse complement strand
TATCTGCTTTTCAAGTGCTTCCTGCTCCGTCATCCTACTCCACCTCCTGCGGTTTCTCGAACCGTTCAAACTCTATAACCCACACATAAGGGTTAGCGTCCCATCCGTAGCGGTCGAAGTCAGATTTTTTGATGGTAGAATTCCATAAATCCTCAAACTCATATTCCATTTCTATTTCAGTCTTTTCGGTCATATCATCTTTATATAAAGATATACCCTCTTTTTGAAAATCTAACTCAAGCATACGATTCAATCGCTCTACCCTTACATCTGTAACTCTTAACCAGATACGAGCTGCTTCTTTTGGCATATGTATTGATGGTTTCCATTTTTCTCCCCAATGAAATTGAACATAATCTGGCAACGTGCTTTTCAGTTCAGGGCTTGCTTTATAAAAATATCCTTCTCGGTGTTCTCCTTTATTGAGGTTGTCATAGTTATAATGATTCCATGTCTCACGCACATACAGGATATCGCCCGGTTTATATTGCGGATTAAAGCAACTTTTCCCATCCATTCCTATTCCTAATCCACATTTACGACATACAAAACTAAAATCCTCTTTATAAAATTGAGGAAGCATATCGTGATAGCTTATTATTTCATGTTTGCAACCATCTCCATTATCCCAAGGCTGTATTTTCATTAATCGCCTTGTAACGCTCTTTCTTCCCTCTAATATGGCTCGTACCATATCTGTGTTGAATAAAATCGGTAATACTCTGCTCATCTTCTACCTCCTTCTCTGTCATTCTCATATCTCGCTATCTTCATCATCGTTATAAATTTCATCAAAATTATCAACCAAAGTATCTACTGCGTTTTTGAAATCATCATCCAACTCATCATCTGGATTGAATGATGGACTGTATGTGTGCAATCTTTTTAAATTGCATTTTTCGCGTATTCATATTTGCTTTTTCCGTAAATGTCTTGGTTTAGTTTCTTTTGCAATTTATCAAGGTATCTGTCGTAGGCTCTACCATCAAAGCAATCACCCTCATACATATCTCGTATATCATCTTCCGTGTAGCATTTCCCGCCCTGGATAGTGATGTATTTGTTTTTAGCATTTTCTTTTTCTATTTTGTCCTCGTACTTCTTTGAAAGTTTCTTCAATTCCTTTTTTACAATTTCCAATCCGTCTATATATGCGCTGTTCATCTTCTCTCCTTTCCTACATAAAACTCAACTGTGGCATATCGTAATTGATATACAATTTAGGTACTCTTTCACCGACTTTCAGATATGGGCAATTTGCTTCTACTAGCTTCTGCGCCATTATCGGCACAACACTGTTTCCAATCCTTGCTACCTGCTTTGATTTTGGATATGGTTTTCCGTTCCGCTGAAAGTCAATAATATAATCTCTTGGAAAACCTTGTGCTAATTTCAATTCTTCTGGAGTAAGCATTCTAAGGAAAATATCAACAATCACATATTCATTTCCAAGTACCGTAATTAATGCAAATCTGTCTTTTGTCACAATCGTATGTAACGGATCATTAACACTCTGTCCCGTTCCTTGACCGTAATATTCAATGATAAACTGACTTACCCAGGTACACTTCTGTGCGGTTTTTTCATCAATTCCATGTTCTAGAAGTTTATTCTTTTCAACTGCCAATATGTTAACTTGTCCGAAATGTCCGGCAGATGTCGTAATTGTGTGTAATGGCTCTAATGCGCTTTGTCCGGTACCGGTTCTATAGAATTTTGATACAAAAGCAGCTACCAGACCATATCTGTTACTTGTATCAATCGTCTGTATAGGCTCCGACACTTTTTGACCTCTGACTTCATCCTTTGATGTTTCCGAGTGGTACTGAATAAGGTATGGTGCACACATATAATGCTTTCCGCTTGTTACTATTGTCCCCAACGTTTCATCAGGTCCATTAACTCTAGGTTTCTGATTCTTATTTTCTCCATATCCTATCGGAACGATATAAGGTGTGATTAACCTATTATGGTCTACTGTAGTTATAGTGTGCAGTGGCTCATTTATTGAGCTTCCTGAACCCGAATAATTACCACCATAACTTTTATCGATGAATTGTACCATGTATGGATTATCACACTCAAAAACAAATTTCTTACAACCTCTTCCTATTCGATTCATTGTATTTTCTGCAAGCGGTTTCTTTCTTCCAAAAATGGATTTACCCAAATCGCTGAAATCCAAGACTGTAGATACCGGCACCCATTTTTTTAATCCGTTGGAACCATTCTTGTTATGAGTAGGCTTTGGCCATACTATTGACTTACCGTCTCTTCTGAATACTGCATACCATCTTTTTCTTGTAGTCGGTGCTCCGTAATCAGCTGCTACCAATTCTCTGCTCTCAAAGACATATCCGAGTGATTTCATTGCAGTTATGAACCGCTTGTAATCTTCACCCTTGCGTTCTTTTATAGGGCGTCCTGCTTCATCTAATGGACCCCATTGCTGAATTTCCTCCACGTTTTCCATTATTATTACATCCGGAAGTATTGTCTTTGCGTGTTTGAAAACTGCCCAGGGGAGTATTCTTAAGCCTTTCTCTCTCGGCTTTCCACCTTTAGCCTTACTGTGACTTGTACAATCTGGACTTGCCCACATCAAAGCAACGTGTTTTCCTTTAACGTATTTCTGCAAATCAACTTTGAATATATCTTCTGTTAAGTGCAAAGCATCGGGATGATTTTCCTTGTGCATCGCGATTGCGTCCGGGTCATGATTGATTGCTATATCAACCTGTCTGCCTAATGCCATTTCTATTCCTACACTTGCTCCACCGCCACCAGCAAAGCAGTCTATTATTAACTGTTCCATTTTCTTCTCTCGGAGTAAATCTAGATTTTCTGTGCGCACAAACCTCTTTGCTCCTTTCCTGTATTCCTTCGGTGGGTATATACACTCCCATGGAATACTGTTTACTTTCCACACAAATATTCTAAAAATAAATGTGATATTTCTCTTGTTAAAATATTTTCTGTTTCTCCAATATCCCTAAACGAATCACATACTTCTTGCAATTCATCTAATAACTGTCTACATTCCTTATCCTGAGATACATCTTTTTCTTTGTATCGAACAATAACGTTTCCTACTTTGTTCAGGATATTGAATACGACTTTAAACTTATCCATATAATTCCTTTCTGTGCCACTTTTTTGTTAAAAGTAACACCTGTGTAACACTTTTTTATTTTTTTTGGTGTAACGCTTTTCGCCTTTATTTATCGTTGTTTTAGAAGATGTACCACTTGTAACACCTTCTAGGGGTACTATATAGAAAAATATAAAAAACAAAAATTTTAACATTTTTTTAGTTTTTTCGATTTTTTATAGTCAATATAAAAATGTATGCAAAATCACGTTTTTAGGTGGTACAGTGGTACACCCTTTATTTATCGGACATTGCAGGCATTTTTACCTTAAAATTTTGTAACACCTTTGCTGTTTTTAGCCAAAATTAAATGGAAGTTGTCCATCCTCTATGTCCACAAACTCATCTCCATCATCTGGAAGTTTCAACCAGATACATCTCTGAACCATGCCGTTAATTCTTTTTGAAATGGTATTTTTTCCATCCTTTCCAACCTTAATTAGCTCTTTCTTTCTCGCCCAGGATAGAAATGTTCTAGTGGAGCAGTTTGCCTCCTTGCATATTTTGTCAAACACATTTTTAAGCATTACTGCATATCCGCTTTCTATACTTCCCCAAATCTGCCGATAATCGTCTCTGGTAGAACCTTTAATGATAAAATTGTTCTTGTTAATACCAATTTCAGATAAAATATACTCATACGCCCTTTGATTTTCCGACACAGCATCTTTATCCTTTAGAAGGTTAAAACAAGTCTCAAAATCTAAATATTGACCGTCTTCAAACAAATTTTCAGTTGCCAGTTTATCCGCTGTTAGAATAATTGACATCGGCAGAATCTGCTTTTCTTCCTTTTCCACGCCAAGAGATTTTGCTTTATCCATAATCTTCTGCTGGAAATCTTTTTGTATTTTGGATATTTTTTCGAATCCCATCTCTTTTACCAGTTCAATAAATTCTTCCCCGGCAAATCCATAATTCTTCTTTATAATCTCCACAACCTGGTTTCCATTCTCAAATATGTAACCGTCACCCATCTCAACGTCTATGATTCTGTTGACAGCTCCGCCCTGCATTGTCTCCGTCACAAGAGAATGCTCGTTATTTGTCAGAAATACATTGCGCCACGAATTTGTCGCATTTATGCCAAGATTCACATTGGAACGCTCTTTTCCTTTGCCGGAGCAGAGAAAGTATACCAACGAGGAAAAATCATCATTAAACTTATCTTTTATCTGTGACATATCGTCAATCAGTACAGGAAAGTTGTTCAAAAAGTTGGTTCGTGTTTCCAATGCCGTAATTGTTGATTTTGGATCAGTTACATATTCGTTATTTCCGGGATACGCGTATATTGAAGCAGCAAGCATCAAAGCCACTGTTTTACCTTTTCCCGTATCTCCCCAGAGATTAATAATGAACGGAAGTGCATTAAGAGGCTCTATCAGTACCGATGCAAAGGCTGACGCTATATAAATCTTTGGTTCTAGCCTGTCAGTTGCTCTGATTGATTTAACTAAGTCATACCATTTTTCACGCTTTCCGCCTTTTCTGATTGATTCATATAACGTCTTAAAATTTGATTCATTGTCAAAATAAACATTTACATCATAAGGAACAAAATCACCTTTTATCCATCCAAGTTTACTGGTGGAATTTCTTACCTCAATATCGTCAACATTCAGATTTTCTACATCTGACAAATAACTTACCAGTGCTTTGGAATTTTCGCTTGTTACTGACACTCCAAAATCTGCCAATGCAACAATTTTTGAACTGGAAGCGATAATTGATTTGTCTACAACAATTTCTTTCCAAAAACCGCCTTTCTTAAATATGAGCTTTACCTTTTCCTTCCCAGTTTGAATATTAATCATCCTTGCCACTGGAAGAATCGGATGATAGCATGCAAGCCGCTCACCCATAACCGTGAAAGTCCTTACTCCTGTATCATTTGCCACCCAAGCCCCACAGTTGTAAGACTTTTCGCAGCCTTCAAAATCGATGATATTATTGTTGGTCTTTGTCCCACCTCTGATGTCTTTTTTTGCCAGTTCAATAAGTCTCTTCTCTTCCTTTTTCGCTGCATTTATTAAAGTCTTAAACTTCGTCAGACATTTTAATTCCTCTGCCCTGTCCGAGGCTTCCTGAATCAGCATCTCCCTAGCAAGAAGGTCTTCTTCATCCATAATGTTTTCAATAGTCTGCACGGACAGAAGTTTGTTTCTATCCATTGCCTGAAAGTCCAATTCTCTCACCTTCTTCCTCTAAATAGTCATATTCGCCCCACAGATTCACCAGTTTGTTAACAGCCATGCACCAGTCATCTGAAAAAGGTTCCGACCTCAACTGAACAATTTTGTAAAATTCAATAAATAACGACAATTCTGCTCGTCTGTCAGCAATCTTTTTGAGTTTCTCTTCCTTCCTTTTTCTCTGCATTTTAGCCTTTTGTATTTTTCTCATAGATGAAAATTTATTAGCTTCTTTTTTGTACTCTCCTCCGAGACTTAAATAGGCTTCCTTAAATGTAAGATTGTCCATCTTTTCGACAAAACTAAATATATCTCCGTTTTCACCGCAGCCAAAACAATAAAAGGAATCTTTGTATATCTTCATTGACGGACTGTGATCTCCAATGTGAAACGGGCATTTAATGAATCCGGATCTGTTAGGAACCAATCCGTACCGATTTAAAATTTCTTTCATGGAATAGGTCTGTTTAATTTCGTCTCTGTTCATTCTTCGTCTCCATGCATCATCAAATACTCTTTTAATTCCCGGTATAAAATCTCTTTAATAATCTTTCCTGAATTTGCCGATGAACAAAAAATAGGAATCATATTATAACGTGGAATCCACGCGCATAATGAAGCTATCAGAGCTTTTGAATTCATTCTACTTATATAATCGTGGCGCAAAATCTTGTCCATACTGCCATTTTCGATTAAAAGATAGACCTTTGCACCATCATTCCTTGCACGCTCGAACTCAGCTTCAAACCGTTGCCTTTCTCTTCCCATACACATTGCCAATTCATCAATATCCATCTTTCGCTCAATTACCACTTTGTTCTGTAATGACAGCTCGCTATTATTTGTCAGATCGCACTTTATAGAATAATCTCCATAATCAAGCTTTTGTCTTAGCACAGGACAGCCAAACTGACTAATCCTGCGCTTCAATTTCTTCGTAGGCTGTTCTCTGGTATCGTACAGAATGGTGATATTTTTCAGCGAATTTTCAACATCAAATATATTCATGACTAAAAGTTAAACGGAATCTGTTCGCCGTCTGCGTTATCGGGAATGTTCATAAATTCATTTTCTGTGGTTGATACTGCATTAGGATTACTGTCAAGATATTTGACTGCAGGTATCTCGAAATCTCCATCTCGAACAGTGTCAACTAACTCAAGCCTTGTTGGCTTTGTGGCAAATCTGTTTGAATCATCATTTCCGATATATTCTTCTTCGCCAAATATCATTCCAACTAAAAGCCCTCTGAGTTTTTCTGGATGCTCCCAATCAAAATGGTATCCATTGTTGCTGTCCTCAAACTTTGAAATGTTTGTCTTGAATCTTCTAAGTTTCCAGTTGTTTTTTTCCGCATCTTCATCAGGAATCATCATGTAGAAATTTCCACGCCACTTTTTATCTTCTGACGTATTTCTTTCATATGATTCTCTGTAGTAATCCTTAAAATCCCCTTCAAAAATGTCAAATGCAAGCACAAGCATTTCATTACCGCTTTTGCTCGTTTCTTCTTTTACATTAATAATTTTACAGACATACCCTCCTGCCGGAAGTTTCTTTCCCTCTGTGTATTTTTCTGCATCATCATAATTTCTTGGTTTTCTCATTGTGATAATTCTCCTTCTTTTAATATTCTTTTAAGGCTTCAATTACTTTTGTAATATCATTTTCTACAACCGGTTCTAATGCTCCCATTGGAGACTTAGCTGTCGAAAAATTACTTTGTGTTTCGAACACATATTTTCCATCAATACACTTTGCAAGCAGAACCGTGGTGAATTTACTTTCAAGTACGATTTTGTCCAATTTTCGCCCAGATGTCTTGATTCTTGTAAACATAAACCCGTTATCATCATGATCCGTTTGTGTATGACAGAGAAAAATAACATTAATGTCATCTCTCATGGTTAACGCGTAATCAACAATTGAATAAACCGAAACAGCCAAATCCTGCCATTTATCATATCCTTTGTCCTTCATTCTCCGCATTTCGTCTGCTACCATAATCCCGTTAAGAGTGTCAATTACCACATTGTTGACTTTTTTTGTCTTTTCACAATGTTCAAGAATTTGCTTTACACTGCTGGCAAAATCAGTCACATAGTAATTTTTATCCTTAATATATTGATTCTTCCACCCTTTCCAACTTAATCCTTTCTTATCGCAGTCTATGTACACTGTGCTTGTTGGATCCAAATTTCTCATTGCAGTAGTTTTTCCGGATCCGCTTTCTCCCATAACGCATATAATCATAATTTATCCTCCTACTTAATTTGAATATTATTGTTACAATTCAAAAGCACTCCCTTAAATGTTTCTCCGCTTTTTAGTGCTTTTTTTAACCCTGTCTTGTCTATTGTCGGCTCCGCATATTTGAGATAATTTTCTGCTTTATCATCAGACAAAAAAGCATCCATATCTAATACTTCAATTGATTCAGACTTCCTGAAAGATAAAGCGCATTTATTTGTCGTAAATTTTTCTCCGTCAAGAATGCCTGAAAGATATTTCTTGATAGATTCAGCCCTGTTCTTTGCCGCCTTTTCTCTTTTAGCAAATACGTCTTTTTCAGCTTTGAGAGCTTCAGCGTCAGCCATAAGATTTTTATACCAACATGCAAGATTTTCAATTTTTTCATCTCTTTCTATTGACAGACTATTAAGCGCCTCAACGTCTACTACTTCTCCTGTTTCTTCATCTATGCAATTCATAATTGCTTCGTTGATTTCGTACAAATTCATTATTCCATTTCCTCCTCGGATTCCTCATCGTTTTCTTCTGGCCGTTTTGCTACCATTAATATAGTCACACTATCCTCGCCTTTCACATTATGTGTTACTGCTATTTTGATAAATTCTCCTGCATCAGAGACTGAATCAAATTCAAACAGTGCTGTACGATACCCAATATTTATTTTCACTATGTAAATCATTTTATTCCTCCTTGAAATTTTTCTTTAAATCTGCTATTATTTAATTGAGTTATTATTTAAGTCCTTGACTTTATGTCTTGGGCTTTTCTTTTTGTCCTTATGTGGCAGAACCGGACTATTTTCTGTGTAACCCAGAATAATGCCACTGCAATAACAAAAATGAATGACACGACCGTTCCCACCAGTTGCAACTTGGTATAATACACGACCAGCCCGGCAGTGAACATCAGATATGTAATCAGTGCTGCACAGATAATACACATGAATCCACACATATCTCTGTTATCCAGCATTGGTTTTTCCGGCTCTCTGACTTCCAGCATGTCCGACTTTTGGGTTCTAATGTTCATTGATTCTATTTGTTTCATGCGGTTTCCTCCTTTCTCATGCTTGTCCTAAAATCCGCTCTGAAAGAGGTACCGGTTCTACAAAGGTTTATCTTTTTTTGGGGGAATAGAGTATGAAAATCGAACTGATACCCCTTGCAGAACGGACTTTAGTAGA
The DNA here is from genome assembly GCA_944382505.1 of uncultured Lachnospiraceae bacterium. Lineage (GTDB taxonomy): Bacteria > Bacillota > Clostridia > Lachnospirales > Lachnospiraceae > Eubacterium_G. The sequence goes on along the minus strand of CALWNA010000094.1, from coordinate 12 downwards.
TATTATTTAGTT
>CALWNA010000093.1 GCA_944382505.1 uncultured Lachnospiraceae bacterium | reverse complement strand
GTTCACACTTATGCATTTCATATACATTGCCCAGAACATAGTTTTTTCCATGTTGCATTTCTTTTGACATTTCCTCGGGACAAAATGTAAATTCATATGCCCTGTAAAATCCAAAATCAGAAATATATCTGTTTAAAACTTCTCCGGTATCATAATCAAATTCCGTTATCATACTCTTCCCGTGTTTGGATTTTTTGCCCAATTTTCCACTCATGGCCATTACTCTTCCCGCTTTTGCCTCATAAATTCCATTAGATCTGATGGATGCTCTTTCACAGAAATAAGATTTCAACTGGCTGACTGTTTTCTTTTCTTCATTAATAGTATAAATTTTTACATAAGATTTATTCATATGATCGTAATAACTTACCGGTCTTCTCTTAGAAGTGTGATTGTCATATATGATTAAATGCTTTATGTCACTCTTTTTTTCCGTATTGTCATCAATGGAATATGCTGCATGAGCCTGGAAAAACCAGCTCATATTATCTCCTTCCGGTTTTAACACTTTATTTTCTACCGTTGACCCCTTCCAAAAATCAGGATGCCCCAAAATCCATAGAAGCTCTCCTTTTCCATAATCAATCTTAACAACTGCATGAAGATTTCGGAGAGAAACCATCACGGTTTTTTCTTCAGCGTTATATTCGATAGAATTAAGATGTGCCCAATCTGCGGCATCAACATACTTCGGATCAAGATAATCTTTCACTTTGATTTCATTGACAACATTTCCTGTTTTTCTGTCAATTTCTATGACGGTGTCCTCAAAGGTTTTTCCTTCAATTGCATTGCTGGCAACCACAAAATTTCCATTCTCAAGTTCCAGAAAATCATGGTGCGCTCCCTTTTCCACATTGTAAATTTTATGAACCCGCCCCATCTGATCCACTTCGAGCATTTGCGTGGAAGCCGGATTTGTGGCAGTAATTCTTGTTACTTTTTTATTTAAGAACAAAAATTTCCCCCCTGCAATAGGCTGAAATCCATAAGTTTTGGGTACCATGGAAAAACAAAACCTCACATCCCCTTTTCTGTCAAAGGCATATGGATAAACACCATCATCACCGCCATACACTAAAGTCAGATCATACAGATATTTTGTTCTGGAAACTTCGCTTTTCATTCCAATGTCTGCATTTTTTCCACTTAACCGTTCTGTTTTTAACATAAATGTTTTTTTGCGGATGGTCTTTCCTTTTGAATTTATTAATTCTATATCAATTGTATTTTCATAATTCGGATATAATCCCAAGATTGGAATTCTATGATGAACTGTCTCAGATAAGCCATAACATACATTACAGTCCGGTGTTTTTCCCCGGACTGTAACTTTAACACGATATGATTTTTTTGTTTTAAAAATCGCCAGTGCACACAGCGGTGCATACTGATAGGGATTTTTTATCACAAGCATGTTTGAAAACGTATTGTTTTCTTTCTCGATAATGTCATGAATGGCATATTCAATTGCCTCGGACAAATTCGGATACGGCGTCATCTGGTGAATATCTGACTTTACTTTCACTGCCATTTTTCTTTTTGTCATTTCTAAATATGGCTGTGCTTTTTCTTTGATCCATTTGGCCGATTCAATTCTTACGCCTTTCTCGCCATTTCCAATAATTGCTTTTGTCTTTCCGATAATTTTTTTTGTAAAATTAAATTTCATATTTTTCCAATTCCCCCATAATATAATCAACACAGTCATCTACGGATTTTCCGGTCGTGTCAATTATAATGTCCGGATTCTTTGGAGGCTCGTAATCACTTGTAATACCCGTAAAATTAGGTATTTCGTTATTTCTTGCCTTTTTATAGAGACCCTTTATATCTCTCTTTTCACATTCCTCTAACGGTGTGCTTACATAAATCTCGATAAAATCATCATTGCCAATAATATTTCTTGCATTTTTTCTGTCTTTCTCATATGGCGAAACAAGAGAGGTTATGACAATAAGACCGGCATCATTCATCAGTTTACATACTTCTGCAACTCTTCTGATGTTTTCGATTCTGTCACCTTCTTCAAATCCAAGGTTTTTGTTCAGTCCCATTCTTACATTGTCGCCGTCAAGCACCATTGTATGTTTTCCACCGGCAACAAGACGTTTTTCTATCTCATTTACCAATGTAGACTTTCCTGCACCTGACAGACCTGTAAACCATAATGTCTTCGGCGTCTGCGCTTTCTGCTTTGCTCTGATGTCTCTTGTAATGTCCATCTCATGCCATGTAAGATTATTGCCGCGTCTCAAAGCATGTTCAACAACACCACATGCCGATGTCATATTTGTAACTCTGTCAATCAATATAAAGCAGCCTATATCCTTATTTTTCTTAAATTCATCAAAGACAATCTTTTCACTGATGGATATATCACAACATGCAATTTCGTTTTTATGCAATTTGGAAGTCTGTATATGCGTGCCTTCATTTATGTCAACTCTGTATTTAATTTTCATTACTGTTGCCGGCGTCATTTTTGTGCCCAGCTTTAAGAAGTAATTTTTCCCTTCAACCAGTTCTGAATCATCCATCCACAAAATTTGTGCCGTAAACATATTGCTTACTGTAAGGTTTTCATTGGATGTGAGAACACATCCTCTTGAAACATCAACTTCTTTGTCCAGACAAATATTCACAGCCTGTCCCTTGAACGCAGACTGCTCCTCCCTGTCTGTTACAAGAATACTCTTTATTTGAGCTTTTTCACCACTTGGTAAAGCAACGACTTCATCTCCGACTTTTACTTTTCCTGATGCAATCTGCCCCTGGAAACCTCTGAAAGTTCTGTCCGGTCTGCATACTCTCTGGATTGGCAAAATGAAGTCTTTATTTTCTTCATTTTCCGTAACATCTATTGTCTCCAAATAGTCCAATAATGTCTTTCCATCATACCACGGTGTATTTTCTGATTTATTCGTCAGGTTATCTCCCACAGTCGCCGATACCGGTATGATTTGTACCGTGGAAAAATTAAACTCCTCAATCATTTCTTCTATGTCGATTTTTAATTTTCCAAACTTATATTTATCATATCCGATCAAATCCATCTTATTTACGGCAAACACAACGTGTTTGATGCCCATGAGTGCACATATGCGCGTATGTCGCTTTGTCTGTATTAACAGACCCTGAGACGCATCCACAAGGATAATTGCCAAATCTGCAAAAGACGCTCCGACCGCCATATTTCTTGTGTATTCTTCATGCCCCGGGGTATCCGCAACAATAAAACTTCTTTTTTCTGTTGTGAAATAACGGTAAGCCACATCAATGGTAATTCCCTGTTCTCTCTCAGCCATAAGACCATCCAATAACAAAGAATAGTCGATCTCTCCTCCTGTACTTCCCACTTTACTTTCTAATTCAAGAGATCTTTCCTGGTCTGTAAATAATAATTTTGCATCATAAAGCATATGACCAATTAAAGTTGATTTTCCATCATCTACGCTTCCGCATGTAATAAATTTTAATAAACTCTGCATCTTAGAAATATCCCTCTCTCTTTCTTCTTTCCATACTGCCAGTCTCTTCATGATCGATTACTCTGCTTGTTCGTTCTGAAGAAACTGCGCTTAATGTTTCGTCAATAATTGCATCCAGTGTATCTGCATCGGATTCTATACCACCTGTTAACGGATAGCATCCCAATGTTCTGAATCTTACTTTCTTCATTTGAGGTTTTTCCCCCGGAAGAAGTCTCATTCTGTCATCATCTACCATAATCAGGTTACCGTCTCTCTCCACTACAGGTCTGTAATCTGCAAAGTACAAAGGAACGATGTCTATATTTTCTCTTTTAATATACTGCCATATATCTTTTTCCGTCCAATTCGAAATAGGAAATACTCTGATACTCTCACCTTTAAAAATCTTCGTATTATATAATTTCCACATTTCAGGCCTCTGGTTCTTAGGATCCCATGCCTGTTCTTTATTTCTAAAAGAAAAGATTCTTTCTTTTGCTCTGGATTTTTCTTCATCACGTCGCCCACCACCGAAGGCTGCATCAAAGCCATATTTATTTAATGCGTCTTTTAATGCCTGGGTTTTCATTATGTCTGTATATGCAGACCCATGATCAAACGGATTAATTCCGTTTTTAACGCCTTCTTCGTTCGTATAAGTCAGCATTTCGATTCCATATTTTTTTGCCGTCTCATCTCTGAACTTAATCATTTCCTTAAATTTCCATGTGGTATTCACGTGAAGGAACGGAAACGGCGGTTTTTCCGGATAAAACGCCTTCAACGCCAGATGCAGCATGACAGAAGAGT
>CALWNA010000092.1 GCA_944382505.1 uncultured Lachnospiraceae bacterium | reverse complement strand
TTTTTCGATTTGGACGATTTTATAGAAATATATAATAAGATTTTTGAACAGCTATTGGGAAATTGTCGATTTCCTACGATGTCAGTGCCATATTTTTTGAAGTCTTTATTATTACCAATCCAAAATGGACAAAATCTATTGAGAAGGCAAGACGAATGGATTCGACAATGTATTCGAATGTTCTCCAATAATGAAACAAAAATGTACTGCCTGTTTTCAGTTATATCAAAATTAGAAATAGAAAGAAAAAAGGAATATGTTTTGCTATTTCTAGAAAATAATCCATTGTTTGAAGATTTTGAAAGGATACCATTAACACCTACTTCTTGGAGTTGTTCGGGCAGTGCAGTACCTATGTATTCTGCTTGGATTGAATTCCTCGAATCGTTGCTTCCAAGTTTTATAGGTTTAAAATGGATAAAGCATAAAAAGTATGTCGAAACACAAATTGGTTATTTAAAAGAGCGAATTGAATCTGAACAAATTGAAGAAATCTTAAGAGGATGATTTGAAAATGTATGAAAAAATAGAAAATAGAAAGGAATCTGAATGGTGGAGAAGAACAAAGATAATTTAAATATTATAGGGAGTGAAATCATCATATATCAAACGGAGGATGGACACACAAAAATTGACGTTAAATTTGAAGACGAGACCGTTTGGCTTACGTAAGCACGATTATGTGAACTCTACCAAACCAGTAATCCAATAGCAGTGAGCACATTAAGCACATTTTTGAAGAGGGAGAGTTGGAGAAAAATGCAGTTGTTCGAAAATTCCGAACAACTGCGTTTGACGGGGAAAATTATAATCTTGACATGATTATCTCACTTGGTGATTAATAAGTTCAAAGCAGCCTTCCGAATACGAAGGTTGTTTTTATATCACAGGGATGTTGGATATTCTATTTGATTTATTTAAAATATTTATCTATAAATAACTGAAAATTGCTGAATCAAGAGATTTGAATTTAGGTACCAAGCATAGTATAATGGCAGAAAAGATGAAGGTGAGATTATGAAAGAAAATAAGATGTTATCACAAAGTGTCGCGGATAATATTCTATCCATGATAACAATAGAAAAAAGATTTTCTGTCGGCGATAAATTACCAAACGAACTGGATTTGTCAGAAGAATTGAATGTAAGCCGTACTACGCTGCGAGAAGCAATCCGAATTCTGGTCGCTTTGGACATCTTGGAAATTCAAAGAGGAAAAGGTACCTATGTCAAAGAAAATGCATTTAAGAAACAACAGGATTTAGAGCAATTGTTAAATATAAAAGTTAATGCGAAAGACCTATATGAAATACGTTTGATATTTGAACCGGAGGCTGCCTATTACGCTGCTTTAAGGGCAACGGATTCCGAGATAAAGAGAATATTGCAATTTGGTAAAAAGATAGAAAAAGAAATCAGCAATCATCAGGACAGAACCGATGATGAACATTCTTTTCACAAGGCGATTGCACAGGCTACTCATAATGAATTTATGAATAAACTGATGCCGATTTTGTATCAGGCGATTTCAAAGGGGGTATACCTGTCTTTACAGAGTGATAAAGCCATTGAAGATACAATAAATGACCACAGAATGATTATGGAATTTCTGGAACAGCGAAATGCGGAGGGCGCAAAAAATGCAATGAAGATTCACATCATGCACGCAATGAAAGAATTAGGACTTGATTAATGTTTTCAGGCCCTGTCCATGAGACAGGAGCCTATATTTTTCAAACAAAGACATCATACAACTGATTGACATCATACAAATAATAAAATATAATCATGGGAGAATAAGATTCTTGATATAACAATTTTAGGAGGTATGATGAAATGAAAAAAATTGATTTGTCTACGTGGGAACGAGCCCTTCACTATCAAGTGTTTCGAGATAGTATACAACCACAATATTGTGTGAGCTTTGAACTTGATATCACCAACTTTTTGTCGCAAATCAGATTGAGAGGTTATTCCTTTACGTTTTCCTTTGTATTTGCTGTTTCAAAGTGTGCAAATGAGATTAAGGAGTTCCGATACCGCTTTGTAGATGGTGAGCCTGTTGTGTTTGAAAGAATTAATACGGCATTTACGTATCTGAATAAAAAAACGGAGTTATTCAAAGTTGTCAATGTGGAAATGCAGGATACGTTGGAAGAATATGTGACGTTGGCAGCCCGAACGGAAAAAGAGCAAAAAGAGTATTTTACTGCCCCATTCGGAAATGATGTATTTCAATTTTCCGCTTTTCCGTGGGTAAGTTTCACTCATATTTCGCATACTGATTCGGGCAAAAAAGATAATGCAACTCCTCTATTTGATTGGGGGAAATATTACGAAAAGGACGGCAAAATTTTGTTGTCATTTTCTGTACAGGTACATCATTCTTTTGTAGATGGTGTGCATATCGGAAAATTAGCAGAAAAATTGCAGTACTATTTGGATACTTATAAATGATGTGTTGGGAGGACGGCGTGAATAATCGTAAAGTAGCTTTTTCGACGGAAAGCTATGATAAAGATATTTTAAATACAATACCGTATTATGATGAAGTTTATTATCAGATAGCTGATGTGATTTCTGCCTATTTTTCAGACAAGGCAATATCTTGGCTGGATGTGGGATGCGGTACCGGTAAAATGGCAGAAACAGCATTGGAACAATGCAATGTGGAAAAGATGATTTGCACCGATAATTCATCGGTGATGTTGCAGACCGCAAAACAAAAAATTATTTCTTCTTATGTGGAGTTTTTAGAACTGCCGATAGAAAAAATAAATTATGAGTCACAATTTGATGTAATTACTTCTATCTTGGTGAATCATTACCTGACATACGGGGAAAGAATGATTGCTGCCAGAAATTGTTATAATGCCCTGAAAGAAAAAGGGGTTTATATTACATTTGAAAATTTTGCACCTTGTGATGAGATGATAAAAAAGCTATATCTGAAGCGCTGGGAGAAATATCAATGTAGTAAGGGGAAGAGTATAAAAGAATGTAAAAAACATTTGAACAGATATAATACGGAATATTTTCCCATAACAATACAAGAACAGATAAAGATCATGAAAAATTGCGGATTTATCAATGCAGAGATTTTTTGGTGTTCCTATATGCAGGTCGGTATTTTAGCAAGAAAGTAAATCTTATAAATGAATCATATAGGTTGGTGAAAAAGTAAATATGAAGAAAACAAAAGGGATATATTGTCTTATTTGTGGCAGCAAAACACGTAATAAGGTGTGCGAAGAAAAGGGGTAATGTATAAAAAATACTTGATAAGACAATTAAAAATTGCTATCTTACTTTATAGGAAAGTCCGTTTTTGAGCAGGCCAGAAAAAATCCCATGCCTGAAATTATATGGCATGGGAAAAAGATGAGTATGTTAAAAAATGAAAAATCCTTCATCATCATATTCATCATCATAGTC
>CALWNA010000091.1 GCA_944382505.1 uncultured Lachnospiraceae bacterium | reverse complement strand
ATAGTCAACCATGGTTTGCAAATAAAAGGAAAGTTCTTTGAAAGTTGCATAGAGGAACATCAATTTCATGCAGTCAACTTTTGTGGCAATATGGATATATTTTCCGTGAGCTAAATCGTTCCGATTTATGTTAGAATGATTCATTTTATCTGTATCACAGTTAAGTTGTTTATATTGTTTGTTCAACTTACTCCATATTTTTTTATAAAATGCCGACCCTGTCTCCTTTACATATTTGGTAATTTCGTCAGCTCTTTCAACTCCACGGCTTCGTTTTTCTAAACTACTCGCGTTAACATGTTCATTTTCTAATAAAGCAAACATTGTCCGCGCACACGATTGATATGCGCCATTCATAAGACATTCTAATGCTTCCCGTAAATCATTTGCTTTATTTTTTCGTAATTCATTTTTAGAGTCAACCGTTATTATATCTTTGAAAAAAAGAGAAAAATATATGCAATTATTGTCTCCATACATTTTTTCAATAACTTGCTCTGCATCCTCTACAGTTTTTCCTTCAATAGGAATATCTGGAGTTTGTAAAAAATATAAAAACCACCCGCGATCTGCCAACTGATCCAATAAAATTCGATAGCTTGCATCGAATACCGATTTCCTGTCTTTATCAATCATCTTCCAATAAAGATATAGTTTTACATAATATTGCACTTTTAGTTTTTCATATTCTTTTTGTTTATTGATGAATTCATTGTATTCGGGATAACTATTTAATTTTTCAGAAATTTGCCTTGCTTTATCTGTTTCACTAAGCCAAAAATCTGCAACGCGCTGGAATATTATCTGTGGATCATCTTTTTTATCGGATTTATCAGCAAAATAGTTATTGAATAATTCTTCAGCCGGCAATTGATGTAAAAGGGCTGCCATCTCAAATTCATATTGTTCTAATTGACACTGTATATCTTCTATTTCCGTCGCCTTTTTATCCTGCCGTTCAATAGTTTCTTCTCTTCTTTCGTTATTCATGCGTATCTCCTAATTGCATCCTTTACAATAGGTCTCGACAATAAAGTAAAAAGCTGCAGCTTCATAAATAGTAAATTGATTTGGATCTCCATAGCCGGAATGATAATTTTTGTTGCGTATATTTCCCGAAAAGCGATTACACAATAAATATTCCAATGTTAACGTCAAATCTTCACCGATGATTTCAGCTATTGTCTCTCTGAATTTATTTTGTTTCTTGTCGTTTGTTAACATATGATTTATATCTATTTCAACCTTGTGAGACCCACGATACATCACTGGATACTTATTCTTTTCTTTTAAATATAGCTTCAAGCCATATTCAAATTGAGAAATTAAGTCATATACAGCTTTGCGTATATTCTTATTAAACCCATTTATTATAATATCGGAGACGATTGTTTTTCGATCATCGGGAACAAATAAATTGTTCGCTAAAATATCAGCAATTATTGTTTTCAGAGAATCATCCACTTTTAAGTTATAAATAAACGTTGATAAAAATATAGAAAATTTGACTTGCAAATCCAGTTGCAGATATTGCGCTGTTTTTACCTGCCGTTTCTCGTCTTCAGAAGCCGTAGCTGACTCATATATAATACAATGATCATCGTTAAACAGTATTTCATTAACGCAATTAAAAAGACTGTTTTCACTATTTTCTAAGTATTTATCGAGTTCTGTCTTTTTCACGGGGACAAAATTATGTAATAAGCATAAAAACTGTTGATCCCCCGATTGAAACGAATTAATTTTTTCCGTTGCCAATTGATGTGCCTGGTCAAGCTTTTGAGATAGCTTTTCATCCAAAGGGTGTTCTACCATATTCAGGCTATCAAATAAATTCCCGTGAAATTTTTCCTTTAAAAACAATAATTCATTTATCTTACTATCATAATCTTCTTTGAACTGGTCTTTGGATAGAACTGAAATCGCTTTATCGATGTATTCGTATCCATAAGGTGAAAAATCACTGCTTGCTTGCTGGCAAAAAGATACATATCTGTCCACTGCATGATAGCATTCATCTTTCTGATGTGTGGAACTATAATACGATATCAAAATCTCAAGAAGATCAATATACACAGTGACAAAAACACGATCATAGTTTGTGGTAATGACTTCAAGATAGGGAATTATATTTTTGATCAATTTTGACTTGATTTCACTTAAAGCAACAGCGGCGTAATATTTACAGCAAACCTCTTGTTCTCGAGTATTATAATGTATTGTTTTAAATATAGCTTCTACAAAGGTCCCTTCACCGTTTTTATTTGATTTATGATAAAGAAAAATTGCTCTTTTAAGAGAAATATAAAGAATGTGTGGAAAATCAAATATATTTAGATTTTCCCTGAAAAACTTTTCATAGTAACCTGCAGCTTGTCTTTGATAGATAGCGTCTTTCGATGCAATACCGATAATATCACATATTTTTGCAAGAATAAACGGATGTTTTGTTAGAGGTAGAATTGCTTTTAATCGGTCAATCTGTTCCGATGTGAGTTCCTCTATTTTGATACTTTCTGGGCCATCGACAAACGAATACAACTGATGAAAAGGGTTATCTTGGCACACATTATCCGTATAACAAAAATTAGCATATTGCCGCAAATAGGAAACGGCATCTCGGATATCCTGCGGAATATCACTGATCTGTGGGTTCAATTTATATAAGGAATACTCCCGATCTTCAATAAGGTAATCTTCAAGATAATGCATAAACGCCTCGGCTTATCATTTGATTTTATTATACGATATATAAAGTATCATGTCAATATTTGTTCTGAAATGTCTTTTTCCACCAGATCACTCCTATACAAAAAGACACAAAATCTGTTGTAATTTTATTTCCACCGTTGATTTCATTGTTCTTATATGTTATAATAAAAAAGTAAACAGTGCCTGGAGAAAGAATGAATGATAATCAATATCGGAGATGACATATTAAAACTTCGGTCTTTGAAATTACTCAATAAGGTATTGATCGATAAAACGACGAAAAAAAACATTCTGTGGGCGACCGATGCTTATAAAGAGTTAGGCAAGACATACAACAGAGACCGTGAAATAACACAGGATCTGATTACGGGCCGCAATGCTGACGTCATTAAGACACGGGCGCGTAAAGCGATGGAACAGCAATCACAGCGGACAAAGCAACACGCGGAAGTGTTTACGCCGCTGTGGATCGTGAAAAAGATGAACGATCACGCGGATGAGGTTTGGTTTGAGCATGCGGATGTGTTCTTTCAGGAGAATGAGCCTACGGAACATATAGAATTTCCTCCTGAAAAAACCTGGCAGCAGTACGTCGATTCCAGACGCATGGAAATTACTTGCGGAGAAGGGCCTTACCTTGCAACGCGTTACGATGTGGAGAGCGGTGAGGCTATTCCGATTGAAAACCGCATCGGTATCCTTGACAGGAAGCTCAGGCTCGTCAATGAGTATACGACGGGAGAAGAGGATTGGCTGAAATGGGCGTACAGAGCGTTGGAAGCGACGTATGGGTACGAATTTCAGGGCGACAATGTGCTGATTGCCCGCGTCAATCTGTTGATGACTTTTGAGGAGTATTTGCTGGCGCGTTTGAAGAGAAGGCCGACTCTTTCCGAATATTTTCAGGCGGCGAATATTATTGCCTGGAATATCTGGCAGATGGACGGGCTTACGGGGACAATCCCCTACTGCAGAGCGGAAGACGAATATACACAGCTGAGCATGTTTGACGAGCCGGATCTGGAAGAGCAAATACAAAAAGCGAAGAACGAACAGCCGCATTGCCAAATTTTTAATTGGCGAAATAGGGAATCTTTAGAATATTTAACACTGCAAGAAGGGAGGAATATGGGAATGAAATTCGATTTTATCATCGGCAATCCGCCGTATCAGGATGAAACTTTAGGAGAAAATACTACATATGCACCGCCAATTTATAATTTTTTCATGGATGAAGCATATAAACTTGCTGAAAAAGTAGAACTTATCCATCCGGCACGATTTTTATTTAATGCAGGGTCTACTCCTAAAGATTGGAATAAAAAGATGCTTTCCGATGAACATCTGAAAGTGCTTTATTATGAGCAGGATAGCTCGAAGGTTTTTTCTAATACCGATATAAAAGGCGGTGTGGCTATTACTTATCGGGATGAGACGGAAAATTTTGGCGCAATAGAGACTTTTACGGCGTTTAACGAACTCAATAGCATCATGCGGAAAGTGAACACGCCTTCCGATTGCAATGTAAGCAATATAGTATATATTCAAAACCGCTTCAATTTGGAAGTGCTGTTTGCAGATTATCCTAGTTCAATTTCTGGTATTGGTAGCAATGGACGGGATAGTCGTTTTGAGAAGAATATATTCAAGAAAGTAAGTGAAGTATTTTCTAATGAGCAGACAGACAGTTAGATCAAAGTTTTAGGTATAATTGATAATAAACGCGTTTGGAGATATATCGATCAAAAATATGTTGATAAAAGTCATGAAAATCTGTATAAGTACAAAGTTTTGGTTCCTACGTCAAACGGATCGGGAGCCATTGGAGAAGTATTATCTACGCCTTTAATCGGCTATACACGTTCATTTATTGGAATAGGTGTTTTTGAGACAAAAGATGAAGGGGAAGCTGCGCTGAAATATATTAAATCGAAGTTTGCACGTACTATGCTTGGCATTTTAAAAATTACGCAAGATAACAATAAGCCTACATGGCGATATGTTCCTCTTCAAGATTTTACGGTCAATTCCGACATTGACTGGTCACAGTCAGTGGCGGGAATTGACCGTCAGTTATACGCCAAATACGGGTTGGATGAGCGGGAGATCGAATTTATCGAGACGCACG
>CALWNA010000090.1 GCA_944382505.1 uncultured Lachnospiraceae bacterium | reverse complement strand
CTTTGAAAAGAAGGCGGGAATCTTGGTTGCTACGGATTTAAACTCAGAGGAAAATGAGGGGGACTGACCTTCTTCCCCATTGGCAGTGACTCATGCGAGGTCTATTCGATTTTAGCCAGTCGCCCTCATTTCAACGACATATTATTCTATTCCCAGTTGAGTTTCCGCTTCTTTTATCATTTTGTCCGTTGGCAATTGATCCGGCAATGTATTTTTCATGCCCAGCGCCTCATATTTTGAAGCGGCATAATTATGATACGGCAAAACCCGTACTCTTATAATATTTTTTAATTTTGAGAGAAAATCAGCAATTTTTCCTATTTGATTATCATTCCAGCCAGGCACATAAGGAATCCGGATTTCAATTTTACAGTTTTTGCGATCAAGATATTTCAAATTTTCAAGAATTACTGTGTTGGGCTGCCCGGTGCATTTTATATGCACATCCTCGTCAATTGCTTTTATATCATACAGAAAAACATCTGTGTAAGGCATGACCTTGTCTAATGCTTCCCTCGCAACAAAACCGCAAGTATCAACCGCAGTAGATACCGCTTCTTTTTTCAATTCTTTTAGTAATTCAGAGCAAAAATCTGCCTGGGCCAGACACTCTCCGCCGGAGAGCGTAACACCGCCGCCCGAATGATCATAAAAATCTCTGTCTTCCAAAAGAAGAGGCATAAGTTCTGATACGGTGAACTCCTTGCCATACAATTTCAAAGCATTACCAAGACAGACCTCCTCGCATTGTCCGCATTCTATGCATAAATTACGGGTAAATATATGTACGGAATTTTTTATTTCATGAGCTTTTGGCGGACAAATCTTTACACATTTACCACATCCGACGCATTTGTGTTCATAATAAGCAATTTGGGGTTGAAAGGATATTCCTTCCGGATTATGGCACCATACACATTTCAGAGGACATCCTTTCAAAAAAACCGTTGTTCTTATTCCGTTGCCGTCATGAACCGCAAAGCGCTTAATATCTGAAATCACTGCCTTTTTCATATCGTCACCTTATACCTTATCATTATATTATCCTTCCTCCATACTGCGGATTAAATTATTCTGCATTTCGACATCCAAATCTGTAAAATAGACGTTCCAGCCGCATAATCTTACCTGTAGATTTCTGTATTTGTCCGGATCCTTTTGTGCTTCTTTCAGTGTTTCTGGACTTACAACGTTGATGTGGGTTGCAAAGCCCCCCTTTGACAAATAAGTCTCTAACAAATGAATCATAATATGAATTCCTTCATCCCCTGAAACGACGGAGGGGTGTAAGGACAAATCCAGAACTGACCCGTTGGGGACAAGACTGTAATCGAACTTTGTAACGGAGTTTATCATACCTGTAATCCCCTTCTTATCCATTCCAACGCTTGCGCATAAATTTTTGGAAACAGGCTCCCCGGCAAATCTTCCATCCGCCGATGCGCCTAACTGTTTTCCATAAGGTATAATCCAATCAATGGAAAACAGTCCCATCCGATAAACCCCGCCGCGGCCATTTGGCTTATGATTGATACATTCAGCCATATGCAGCAGCAAATCCTTTGTCAGACAGTCAGCTTCCGGATCATTATTTCCATATTTGGGATATTTATCCCGCATTGTCTTACGCAGAGTTTCGGCATTCTTCCAATTATTTTTCAGCGTATGCTTTAATTCCTCCATAGAAATGATTTTTTGTTCAAATACAGCTTTTTTGATCGCCATAAGCTCGTCAACCGTCGTTGCGATTCCAAAGGCGCAAATGGAGGAGTTGTTATATTTTGCTCCGCCCGCGTAAGCGTCTCTTCCTCTTTCCATACAGCTTTGAAATGTGGCGGACAAAATTGGAGAGTGAATAATATTCGGATATTGACGTTCGATGGCATTGATTTCTGCCATTGAAACTTTCGTCCATTCCTTTAATTGTTTTTTAACTGCGGCGTAAAAGCTTTCAAAGTCCGCAAATTCTTCTCCAAAATCGATTCCTATTCTATTCTCACAATGAAATTTTTTACCTCTGTTTAGCACCACCTCCACTGCCATTGGCATATTGATCCCTCCATTTAAAGTGCATGGAATTTCCTTGCCGGCCGCAGCAGGCTCATAACATCCGATAATGGTGTGGTTTTTGGCGTCTTCCCTCTCTATACCAATCCCTTCCAACGCTTTTGTGGCAAGCTCGTCATTGATAAACACAAAACTGTTGTTTCCGTTTCGAATGGAATCCATGACCATTTTATAAAGCCTGATCGGAGTGTTCGCCGTACATTTGATATGTATTTTAAGGTCGGGAACATTCAGCTTTCTATATTCTTCCAGAATCAAGTAGGTAAATTCATTTGTATTTGTGCCAATGTAAAAAGGTATATTCGCAATAACTTTCATGGAATTCCATTTATAGAAAAAATATTCTATTAACTGGCGGATGTCCGCTTTGCTGTACAGGCCGCTTTCCATGTCATGTCTGTAATAGGGAAACAGGATATCATCAAGAGCGCCCAGGGAACGAACATTTTCTCCTTCTACCCAGGACTGTGCCGTGTAGTATAAAAAATACAATTGCATTGCCTCTGCAAGGGTTTCCGGTCTTCTTTTCGTTAATGACTCCAGATTACGAGCAGCAAACTGAGCGTTATCGGATAACACTTCCGATGCT
>CALWNA010000089.1 GCA_944382505.1 uncultured Lachnospiraceae bacterium | reverse complement strand
TGTAAAAGTACATGTTCATACCAATGAACCGGGAGTTGCCATTACAAAAGCATTGACTTACGGTTCTCTTTCCCGGATGAAAATAGATAACATGAGAGAAGAACATCAGGAAAGATTAATTAAAAATGCTGAAAAATTGGCAAAACAGCAGAAAGAAGAAACACAGGAAAAAGCAGATGAACCGAGAAAAAAATTTGGCTTTATTGCGGTGTCTGTTGGTGAAGGACTGGATGAAATCTTTAAAGGATTGAATGTAGATTACATTATATCAGGTGGGCAGACAATGAATCCAAGTACAGAGGATATTTTAAATGCTATTGATAAAATTAATGCAGAAACAATTTTTGTACTCCCGAATAACAAAAACATTATTCTGGCAGCCCAGCAGGCAGAAAGTCTTGTGGAAAATAAAAATGTAATTGTAATACCGACAAAGACCATTCCACAGGGAATTGCAGCCATGATCGGATTTATTCCGGATGGCACTGCGGAAGAAAATAAAGAGTCTATGACTGAGAGCATGTCATATGTCAAGACCGGAGAGATTACCTATGCGGTCAGGGATACTGTAATCGACGATAAGGAAATCAAAGAAGGCAATATTATGGGGATTGGCGATGATGGTATTCTTTCTGTTGGTGAGGACATTGCGGATACAACGCTTGCAATGATTAGAAAAATGCAGGATGAAGATTCTGAGATAGTAAGTATTTACTATGGTGCAGATGTAACAGAAGAAGATGCAAATGCATTGGCTGAAAAGATTTCAGAAACATTGCCGGATGTTGAGGTCGAAGTATATTCCGGTGGACAGCCGATTTATTACTATATTGCATCAGTAGAATAATACGGAGGAATCATGGAAGAAGTATTTGTAGAACAGATTATAAAAAGAAAAACCAGCATTTCTACAATATTGTTAAGAGTTTTATCTGTTTTTGTTGTTTTGCTGGTATTCTTGTGTACTTTAAATCTTTTGATGCTTGGAATTACAATAACAATACTCTTAGCCTATGTGGCTTATCTGGTGTGGAGCTATACAAGTATCGAATATGAATATTCTTTTTTGAACGGAGAACTTACGGTTGATAAGATTATGGGGCAGAGAAAAAGAAAAAATGTTGATTGTGTCGACATCAAGAAAGCTGAAGTCGTTGCGCCTGTTTCATCCGATGAAGTTATGAGACAGAAAACCGTTAAGACCATAGATTATTCATCGGGTTATAAGACAGATAATTTGTATTCGATTATTATAAACAATGGTAACGGCATGGTAAACATATTGTTTGAACCTGATGAAACAATGATTGAAGCAATGCACCATGTGAGACCAAAGATAGTGAAGCGTTGACAAGGACATTTTTTTTTGTTACTATCTTTTTTAAAATATTTTACAAAATTCAGAAAGAGAGGAATATACCAATGGGAAAGATTATTGGTGAAGGAATTACATTTGATGATGTATTGTTAGTGCCGCAGTATTCGACAGTCACACCAAACATGGTTGATTTGTCAACACAACTTACAAAAAAAATCAAATTGAATATTCCTATGATGAGTGCCGGAATGGACACAGTTACAGAACACAGAATGGCAATTGCTATGGCGCGCCAGGGTGGAATTGGAATTATTCACAAGAATATGTCGATTGAGCAACAGGCCGATGAAGTAGATAAGGTAAAACGTTCCGAAAATGGCGTCATCACAGATCCTTTCTATTTATCTCCGGAACATACGCTGAAGGATGCCAATGATTTAATGGCAAAATTCAGAATTTCAGGGGTGCCGGTTGTTGTCGGAAAAAAGTTAGTCGGCATTATCACAAATCGTGACCTGAAGTTTGAAACAGATGATACAAAACTTATAAAGGACTCCATGACATCGGAAGGTCTTATCACTGCAAAAGAAGGCGTTACACTGGAAGAAGCAAAAGCAATTTTGGCAAAATCAAGAAAAGAAAAGCTTCCGATTGTGGATGATGATTTTAATTTAAAAGGTCTTATTACAATTAAAGATATTGAAAAACAGATTAAGTATCCTCTTTCAGCAAAGGATGAACAGGGAAGACTTCTTTGCGGTGCTGCAGTAGGTATTACAGCGAATGTTATGGAAAGAGTGAAAGCCTTAGTGGAAGCAAAGGTTGATGTTATCGTAATTGATTCTGCGCATGGACATTCGCAAAATATTTTCAATACGCTTAAAATGATCAAAGCAGAATATCCGGAACTTCAGGTGATTGCAGGAAACGTCGCAACCGGTGAAGCTACAAGAGCTCTTATTGAGGCAGGTGCGGACGCAGTGAAAGTCGGTATCGGACCTGGTTCTATCTGTACAACGAGAGTGGTAGCAGGGATTGGCGTACCCCAAATTAGTGCGATTATGGACTGCTATGAGGCGGCAAAGGAGTATGGAGTTCCAATTATTGCTGATGGAGGAATTAAGTTCTCCGGTGATATTGTCAAGGCAATTGCTGCAGGCGGAAGCGTTTGTATGATGGGATCTATGTTTGCAGGATGTGACGAGTCACCTGGTGACTACGAATTATTCCAGGGTCGTAAGTATAAAGTGTATCGTGGCATGGGCTCCATTGCAGCTATGGAAAACGGAAGTAAAGACAGATACTTCCAGTCCGGAGCAAGAAAACTTGTACCGGAAGGTGTGGAAGGACGTGTGGCTTATAAAGGAAGCGTTGAGGACACTGTGTTCCAGCTGATGGGAGGTCTCAGAGCCGGTATGGGTTATTGTGGGGCAAAAGATATTGAAACGTTGAAAGAAACAGGAAAGTTTATTAAGATTTCGGCAGCGTCATTAAAGGAAAGTCATCCGCATGATATTCAGATAACAAAAGAAGCACCAAACTATATGACAGAAAATTAAAAAAAATGTGAACTTTACAAAATTTCATATATTAATTTTATATTTTATGTTAAAATTAAAAGGAGTTTTTATATCATAAAAATTCCTTTTAATTTTTTTTAAAACATTAAGGAGAACGACAGTGGAAAATGAAAAAAATCAAGTGAAAGAAAATGAGTATACCGAAAATGAGAAAAAAACAGGGGATCCGTCTCAAAAGAAGAAATTTTCTGCATCATCACTTATTATGCCGATAATAATTATAATAATATTCCTTGCTTTTGCAGGCGTCGTATATTATGAAAAGGTTGTAAAGCCATCAAAGGATTTAGACGAAAAAATAGGATATACGTTAGACGAACAGATTGAGCTGGGAGCGTATACAGGATTTGATTATGAAATAACCCAGGATGAGTGGGATGAATGCGTCAATGAAGAAATCCAGTCATACACAGAGGTGGAACGTGCGGCAAAGGAAACAGATCAGGTAGAGTTTAATTACACAGGTTATGTGGATGGGGAAAAAGACAGCAACATCAGCCAAAAACAGGTGGAACTTATAATTGGTGAGGATACGGAAGGTATATATAAAATGTTTTCCGATGCCATGATAGGACATAAGACCGGGGAAACGGTACAACTGGAAGTTGATGGAGCAGAGGCTACAGCTGTTTCGATGGATGAGAGTGATTATACAGGCAAAAATGTAACATTCAAACTGAAAATAAGGGCTGTAAGTAAATTGGAAGTTGATAAAGTTACGGATAAATGGGTTACAAACTGGTATTTTGATGATTATGGACTTGAGACAAAAGAAGATTTCTATGATTGGTGTAGAGAATATATTATTGAATACAGCGTAAAGCCGGAGTTGTGGCAACAGACAATTGATGCTGCAAATATGAAAAAATACCCGCAGGAACTTTACGATGCAATTGTCGAGGAGTTTGAAGCGGATGCGCTATACTCCGCAGACGAATGGGGAATGACCCGGGATGAATACATTTATGATTTTTGCGGATATACGGATGAAACTCTCGAGGAAGAATATCTTAACGAAGTAAAATCAGAACTGGTTATGTGGGCGATTGTTAAAAAGGAAAACCTGGAAGCCAGCGATGAAGAGATAGAAGAAAAATATGAAGAGCTATATGAAGAAGTGGGATGCGAAACAGTTGACGAAATGAAAGAATTATATACCCGGGAAGAAATGGAAGAACTTGTGTTACTGACAAAAGCCCAGGATTACGTCTATGATCATTCTAATATCAAGGAATCATATACAATTAATTAGGAGATGAAAGCAATGAGCAGATTTAAAAAATGTTTTACATGGTTTATGGTGCTATTGGCGCTTACACTTATTTTGCCAATATCCTTTGGAACAAAGAAGGTTGAGGCGGCAGGCAGTGTAGGATTAGAGTATTCATGGTTGAACATGACGCAGGGAAGTACCTATACATTAAAAATGAAAGGAACTTCCCAAAAAGTAAAATGGAGCAGCTCAAACAAAAAGGTTGCCACAGTTACGAAGAAAGGAAAAATTACTGCAAAAACGGGAGGAACTTGTACAATTACAGCAAAAGTTGGCGGAAAGAAATATAAATGTACGCTGAAGGTTAAAGGAAGTAAAAAAGCAACCCCATCCAAATTTAAAAAGACAACATTAAACATGCTGAATCTGAAATTAGATGTTGCTAAGATTGAATATAGCAAAGATGGAGAGCCGGTATTGACAAACAATAAGGGAACATTTAAATTAAAGGTTCTTAACTCTTCCAAAAAGGCAAAATGGAAGACAAGTAACGCCAAGGTTGCCACAGTGAAAAACGGAACGGTCACTGCAGTAGCAAAAGGGAAATGTACAATTAGTGCTGTAATTAAAGGAAAGCGTTATAAATGTGCCGTTACTGTAACCAATTTAAACGATGCTGAAAAAATATCCGCACAGGAGAATATCTTTGAAATGGTGTCGCTTGTGAATAAGGACAGAGTAAAAAAGAAAGCTGCACCTTTAAAGGTGAAAGAACAATTGAATAATATTGCAGACATAAGAGCTACGGAGGCAAAAGATAAATTTGCGCATACAAGACCAAACGGAACATCCTATAAAACGGCATATGCAGATATTGGATTTAAAACAGGGGCGATTGTGGGAGAAAATCTGTCATATACAAGAGACAAAGTGGAATATATGGGAAATTTCGTAAATGTTTCCTATAAAAGTTTGTGGAATTCCAAAGCGCACAGAAAAATAATGTTGAATCCGGCATATGAATATATTGGTGTGGGTTATTATAATGTGGGTACGTTTTATGATGACTATGGTGCGCTTTGCGTGGAGGCATATTGGGTACAGGAACTTTATAAAAAGTAAAATATTGAATTTGAGAAAAAACATAGTTCGGTGGGATAAAGTGGTTTTTTATCCAGATAAATCTTGTTGACAATGGGATTTTGAATGATATAATATGAAATTATAAAATAAAACGTTGAAGAGACGAGTAGATTATCCGGAAAGTTACAGAGAGAGATGACAAGGCTGTGAGCATCTTACGGAAGGGTAATTGAAGACTACCTCTGAGTGACTCTAATCCAGTCCGGTGATTCCGTTATCATCTTAATGAGAGGTCCGATATTTGGACAATCAGGGTGGAACCGCGTATGATACGTCCCTGTTTATGGAAACATAAACAGGGGCTTTTCTTTTTGAAAAGATAAGTGAAAAACACGGATTATGTTTTGCTTCCTAAAAGAAATTTTTATAAGGTGTGTTTCTGCTGACTGTCGGAAAATATTGAAAATTTATTAAAAAACGATTGGGAAAAGGAGATAAAAATGAAAATTACATTAAAAGATGGTTCTGTAAAGGAATATGCAGAGGCAATGTCAGTCAATGACATAGCATTTGATATCGCAGGAGGTTTGGGAAGAGCTGCGTGTGCAGGAGAAATTGACGGAGAAGTTGTGGATTTGAGAACAATTGTCGATAAAGACTGCAAATTAAATATTCTCACATTTAAAGATGAGGAAGGAAAAGCAGCATACAGACATACCGTGTCACATGTACTTGCTGAAGCTGTTAAAAATTTATTCCCGGAAGCAAAACTTGCAATTGGTCCTTCCATTGATACGGGATTTTATTATGATTTTGACAGCGAGCCTTTTACAAGAGAAGATTTAGACAAAATAGAAGCTGAAATGAAAAAAATCATAAAAAAGGGTGCAAAACTTGAGCGGTTTACACTTCCAAGGGAAGATGCAATCAAATATATGGAAGACAGAAACGAGCCATATAAAGTCGAGCTTATCAAAGATTTGCCGGAGGATTCGGTTATTTCTTTCTACAGTCAGGGTGAATTTGTAGACCTGTGTGCAGGACCGCATCTTATGAGCACAAAGGGAATCAAAGCTTTTAAACTGATATCTTCGTCAATGGCTTATTGGAGAGGAGATTCAAGTAAAGCGAGATTACAGAGAATTTATGGTACGGCATTTGATAATAAGGAAGAGTTGAATGAGTATCTGCAATCATTGGAAGATGCGAAGAACAGAGATCACAACAAACTGGGAAGAGAAATGGAACTATTTACAACTGTGGATGTAATCGGTCAGGGATTGCCGCTGATTATGCCAAAAGGTGTAAAGATAATTCAAAAGTTGCAGAGATGGATTGAAGATCTGGAGGATAATGAATGGGGTTATATGCGTACCAAAACTCCGTTGATGGCAAAAAGTGATCTTTATAAGATTTCCGGACATTGGGACCATTATACGGACGGAATGTTTATACTGGGAGATGAAGAGAAGGATAAGGAAGTTTTTGCACTTCGCCCAATGACATGTCCTTTCCAGTATTATGTATACAAAGCAAGCCAGAAAAGTTATAGGGATTTACCGTGCAGATATGGTGAAACATCAACTTTGTTCAGAAATGAAGATTCAGGAGAAATGCACGGTCTTACAAGAGTTCGTCAGTTTACTATTTCAGAAGGTCATTTGATTGTAAGACCTGATCAAATGGTGGAAGAGTTTAAGGGATGTCTCGCACTTGCCCATCATTGTCTTACGACATTGGGATTAGAGGAAGATGTGACATACCATTTGTCAAAATGGGATCCTGAAAATAAGGAAAAATACATTGGAGAGCCGGAAGTCTGGGAAGAAACTGAACAGCATATCCGTGAGGTGCTTACAGAATTAAACATACCGTTTGTTGAGGATGTTGGAGAGGCTGCTTTCTATGGACCGAAAGTAGATATTAACGCAAAAAATGTGTATGGAAAAGAAGATACCATGATTACAATTCAGTGGGACGCACTTCTTGCGGAACAGTTTGACATGTATTATATAGATGAAAATGGAGAAAAAGCGCGTCCGTGTATTATTCACAGGACATCCATCGGCTGTTATGAGAGAACTTTGGCATGGCTTATCGAAAAATATGCAGGAAAGCTCCCAACTTGGTTATGTCCTGAGCAGGTAAGAGTTCTTCCGATTTCTGAAAAATATGAAGAATACGCGCAGAAAGTTGCCGAGCAGCTCAAAGCAAGACATGTGGATGTGACAGTTGATGTGCGATCCGAGAAAATCGGATACAAGATTCGTGAGGCAAGATTGGATAAACTTCCATATATGTTAGTTGTGGGACAACAGGAAGAAACAGACGGCACAGTGTCGGTGAGAAGCAGATTTGCAGGAGATGAAGGGGTGAAACCTTTGGAAGAATTTATTGAACAGATCTGCAAAGAAATTGATACAAAAGAAATTCGTCGTGTTGAAGAACAAAAATAATTTGAATAAAAAATAAAATTTACTCCACACTAATGATATCGGTATCTACCGAAATAAAATTAGTGTGGGGTGTTATTATGCCAAAATTAAGTTGTAGCGTAAAGAATTGTTATTATAATGAAGCAAAAAAATGTTGCAGAGAAGAAATCCAGGTTCAGGGAGAAGACGCCACTGTTGTGGATGCAACGTACTGTGGAAGTTTTAAGGAAAAGCTGGATGGAGCGACTGCAAAAGCCTGTCACTGCGAAGGAAGTCCTGAAAACAGTCTGGATGTAAAATGCGAGGCGAAAAATTGTATCTTTAATGATAATGCAAGATGCCACGCGGCAGAAATCGGTATTGCCGGGGATGGCGCAAAACATGAGAGTCAGACAGAATGTGGAAGCTTTGAGTGTACTTGCTAAAAAAGCAGAAATGGAAGTATGTTAATTTAGCGCAAAGTGATTTTTAGTTTAAGGGATTGGCAGCATAATGCGTCAGTCCCTTTTTTGAGTGATGCTTGATTGATATTCGGAGGGCAGTATAATAGAGTTTTTTTGCAGTTGAAAATATCAATCAATATAAGAAGGGGAGAAATTTCTATATGAATTTCTATATAAAGAGTAAAAAATTGCGGAAACTCAAGGAACCGAATTCTTTACAAAATCAAAATATATGCTATAATCACTTGTAGTAAACATATGCATATGGCTAATAAAGGTTTATGTATGTTTAAGAAAAATTATAATAAACGGATATTGTTAAACAAGGGGATAAAATGAGGAAGGAAAAACAAATTAAAAAGAGAATCATTTCTATTATAACAATTCTATGCTGTTGGTTATTAGTGATATTTACGATTTATTATTGTAATAATTTGAAGAGTTGTAATTTATCTGATGTATCCAAAGAATATTTAAATGATTTAGGAGTAAGTAAATATCAAGTAGAAAAAACAGCATCTATATCTACATTGAAAAAAATCCACCAAAAAAAAGTGACAGTTTCTAAAGAAGAGATTGCAGTATAGTCAATATTTAAGACACGATTTTTAAATATATTTTTACCGGGACCAGAGATTATTTCATCCGATCCCAGTAAAGTGCTTCTTTTTCATCTGGGGTTAGATATCCCA
>CALWNA010000088.1 GCA_944382505.1 uncultured Lachnospiraceae bacterium | reverse complement strand
GCATCGTCATCCATATTCATCATCTCCATCATGGACATAAGGGTATCAATGGTTTCGCGTTCTTCTTCGCTCAAAAAATCTTTGATGTCTTCCAACATGTTTTCCATTCCTCGATGCTTGTCAGCATTCATGGCAGCAACAGCAACACTGGAATTAATTCGTGCAGCATTTTGCAATTCCATAAATTTAATGTACATTCCGATATAATTTGCAAGTCTGTTGTCGATGTAAGGAATTACAGCCTTTACTAACTGCATAGTTCTGTTAGTAACCATGGAATCGAATTTTGTTTGTTTGAACTGCTCATTTTCCATCAGGCTGTAATCCTCCATCAACTAGAATGCATATTGCGGTTTGTTAAGTTTATGCAAAGCGATAAATGAAAATGCTGTTATGGGAAAAGTCTTGTAAACTATTTCCATACTGATAGGGAAATACTAATAAGTAAAATGAAAAAATTCAGATTACTTACAGTATTTTCCATAAGGGCGTTAGTTAACAAACACTGAAAATCATATTCATAAAAGTCAGTGTCATCAACTAGCAGCCGCAACCACAATTACCATTACCAAAGATGCCGTTATTTCCATTGCAGCAGCAGCTGAGAAGTAAAATGATCCAGATTATGCTGCAGCAGTCATTTCCACTGCCCAATCCACAGCCTGAATTATTTCCACAGCCACCACAGAATAAGAGAATAAGGATAAGGAATAAACAGTTATTGTTTCCTCCTTCACAACCGCATCCACAGTTTGTTGCTGCTAAATCACTCATGATAATTCTCCCCATATTTTGATTACACTAAATAATATGTGGTATGGCATGTCTTGTTTACAATTTCTTTTAAACTGAAATGAAAAAAAACATATATTAATGTATAAACATATGAAAACAAGGTTTGTGAAATGAGAAAAGTAAGACAATATTTAGGTATCAATAGATTGCATCAGTCGGGGATAACAGGAAAAGGCGTTGGGGTTGCAATTTTGGATTCGGGAATATGTGATCACCCGGATTTTAGGGGAAGAATTGTAGGGTTTAAAGATTTTGTAAATGAAAGAAACGGTATTTATGACGATGAAGGGCATGGGAGCCATGTGGCAGGAATAATTGCGGGAGATGGAAAAATGTCCGGAGGACTATTTCGGGGAGTGGCGCCGGAAGCGGACATCATTTCGTTAAAAGTGTTGGATAATAAAGGTATTGGAAAAGAAAATAATGTGATTGAAGGAATAAGATGGATTATCGATAACGGCAGAAGATTGAATATACGGGTAGTAAATATTTCATTCGGCACCTTTGGGAAAAGAGGAGAAGAAAACAAAAGACTTGTGGAAACTGTGGAATTGTTGTGGGATCTGGGATATGTTGTGGTAGCAGCGGCAGGCAACAACG
The DNA here is from genome assembly GCA_944382505.1 of uncultured Lachnospiraceae bacterium. Classification (GTDB taxonomy): domain Bacteria; phylum Bacillota; class Clostridia; order Lachnospirales; family Lachnospiraceae; genus Eubacterium_G. Next base: position 2,691 of record CALWNA010000088.1, on the reverse strand, counting down.
GACCGGGATATAATACGATTTCCACACCCGGAGACAGCAAAAAAATTATAACAGTCGGTGCATCCGACGATAATATAAGAATGATGATTAACGGAAAAATGACAGCAAATTATTCAGGAAGAGGTCCCACATCAGAGTGTGTACAGAAACCGGATGTAGTGGCGCCCGCAAATGCCATTTACAGTTGTTGCAATTTGTGGCGGAAAAATTATGCCTATATAGCAAAAAGCGGAACATCCATGTCAACTCCAATAACTACAGGGCTTATCTGTCTTTTGTTGTCTCAGTATAAAAAGTTGACCAATGTTCAGTGCAAAAAAATACTGAAAAATACTGCAACGGATTTGAACATGGATAAAAACAGACAGGGGTCTGGAATGATTAATCCGCAAAAAGCACTTAATTTTTACAGAAATTTTAAATTTTAAAACGATTTTATTTACTTTATTCTTCCATTTCGTTATAATCTATTCGTGTACGTTAAATGAACATTTATATAGTTAAATTCATTTTTAGGGGTAAAGAAATATATTTTTTTGCCTGTATGTATGCTTTGCGATTTAAAGGAGGAAATAAAAATGGAAAAAATCAAGATGACCACTCCACTTGTAGAAATGGATGGAGATGAGATGACAAGAGTTCTTTGGAAAATGATTAAGGATGAATTGTTATTACCCTTTGTGGATTTAAAAACAGAATATTATGATTTGGGGCTGGAATACAGAAATAAGACAAATGACCAGGTTACATTTGATTCGGCAGAGGCAACAAAAAAATATGGTGTGGCTGTGAAGTGTGCAACAATTACACCAAATGCAGCAAGAATGCCGGAATATAATTTAAAAGAAATGAGGAAGAGCCCGAACGGAACGATTAGAGCTATTCTTGATGGTACTGTATTTCGAGCTCCGATTATCGTTAAAGGAATTGAACCCTATGTTAAGAATTGGACAAAGCCTATCACAATTGCAAGACATGCATATGGTGATGTTTATAAGGGGACAGAAATGAAGATTCCGGCAGCCGGCAAAGCGGAACTTGTTTATACAAATGAGGCGGGAGAAGAAACAAGAGAGCTGATTCATGAATTTGACGGACCTGGTATCATTCAGGGAATGCATAATCTTAACAGCTCCATTGAAAGTTTTGCAAGAAGCTGTTTTAATTATGCGTTGGATACAAAACAGGATTTATGGTTTGCAACAAAGGATACAATTTCTAAAAAGTATGATCATACATTTAAGGATATTTTTGCTGAAATTTTCGAAGCAGAATATAAAGATAAATTTGATGCTGCAGGTATAGAGTATTTCTATACATTGATTGATGATGCCGTGGCAAGAGTGATGCGTTCCGAAGGCGGGTATATATGGGCTTGTAAGAACTATGACGGTGACGTGATGTCAGATATGGTTGCGACAGCATTTGGTTCCTTGTCAATGATGACATCTGTACTGGCATCTCCAAATGGATATTATGAATATGAAGCGGCTCACGGAACAGTGCAGAGACATTATTATAAATATTTAAAGGGAGAGGAAACATCAACAAATCCAATCGCCACAATCTTTGCATGGACAGGGGCTTTGAGAAAACGAGGAGAACTTGATCAGCTTCCTGCTCTTATGACATTTGCTGATAAATTGGAAAAGGCTTGTATTGACACAATCGAAAATGGAGAAATGACAGGTGATTTGTACCTTATTTCTACGTTGGAAAATAAAAAGAAGTTAAACACAGAAGAATTTATTCTTGCAATCAGAAAGACTCTTGAAAGACTGATGTAAATATATTAGAATATAATTACAGTGATATATTGTTACGGAACGAATGGCAATATATATCAATATATTTAATGGAAAAGAGGGAGGTTTTTATGAAAAAGACAATGAAAATCATGTTGGCAATTGCTACTTTGTCAACGATGATGCTTGCCATGTCTGTTATCGTTATGGCTGCACCGGCAAAGGTAACAGATTTAAAGCAGATAGGTGCAAGTGACAGCAGGATTAGCGTAGCATGGGAAACAATATTGGGGGAAAACATTTATTACGAAGTCTCCATGAGTACAGATGGCAGTAATTTTGAGGTTGTTGAAGACAGACAGAGCAGCAATAGTTATAACCAATATGGTTTGTCAGAAGGAAAAGTATATTATGTCAGAGTAAGAGCTATGACTTATTCCTATTCTGATGGAGTGACATCATATGGTCCTTATTCTGATGTGATACAGGCAGTGACTGCACCCGATGGAACGACAAATATCAAACAGACGGGAGCAACTACTTCCAGCGTTACATTATCCTGGTCAGCAGTAGCCGGTGCGACAGCGTATGAAGTGTGCAGGGAAGTAAATAATACGGAATATGTTATCGGTACAACAACAGGTACTACATATACTGTTACAGGTTTGAATAATAAGATTGATTTCACGGCGGATTTATACGCAAGACCTGTAAAAAAAGGAAGTACCTATACGGCGAAAGCCAGCAGTACAAATTATATTTCAAAATATAATGTCAAACTGGTTCCGACAAAAGTCCAAAATGTTCATGTTGCAAATTATTGGTCAAATTTAAAAGAAGTAAGTGTTGCATTTGACAAAACAGTGTATAGTGATGGATATAGTTACCAAGTATATAATTATAAGGGCAAAAAAATGACAGTTTGGGAAGCCGGACTTGAAAAACA
>CALWNA010000087.1 GCA_944382505.1 uncultured Lachnospiraceae bacterium | reverse complement strand
AGCATTTTTAACTCTCTTAAAAGCCTCAAAAAAGCCATCTCTATCAATTATAAGGTTTAAAACCAAATAAACTGTTCCATTTATTCCTGCAACAAAACACGCAAAAACAATCCATTCGATAAAATTGTTAACCGTATATCCACTGAAAGCAATATAAAGCACAACACCGCACATAAAGTTAATTCCCAAAAGAACAATTTCTTTAACAAATGATTGTTTAATTATTTTTTTATCAACAAAATAAACAAAAAAGAGGCTCCTAATCAGGGCAGAAATCAATCCACCAATTAAGACTCCAACTGAACCAAATCTAATTGTCAAACCAATGGATAAAACAATATTAAGTATAGCTTCAAAATAATTCATCTTGAGATTTTCTTTGTACATACCAGTTGCATCAATTATAGTAATTGCAGGGGTTCTAAACGCTCTAAACAATCCATTCAAGGTAAAACAGATTCCCAAACTTGGCAACAAGTAATTCACACCGTCACTCTTCGTTATGTAAACAGAAACAAATGGGAGAATTAAAACACCTGCAGTAATATACAACCAATAACTAATTAATCTAAAAACAAATTCATATCCTTTATAACTTCGCTGCAGTGCTTCGTATTTTTTTTCAGCAATTTGATTTCCGAACGCGGAAGACAATCCGCTAGAAAAGATATTAACCATCATCACAATTGCGGCAAACACTTGATTATAGACAGTATAAACACTTACATCTTGAAATCCACATATAACCATTATAATTGTCATTGGTGTGTAATTAATTATAGTATCGGTTAATTTGTACAATAAGGCGTCTGTTTGGTTTTTAATTATTTTATTTTGAATTTTGTATTTTAAATTTAAATTTGGATACAACTTATTGATCGTATGTATCATCAAGCAGATTCTTTCTATATAGGCAAATGTTGCAACCAACTGAACACATATGATTGAAGAATGCATCCGAATAAGTATCACAGATAATATGACATTAATTAAGGTTCCTTGGGTATTAACACGTGAAGAAATATACTGTTTCTGATCAGCTGTCAATAATATCTTATACTTTGTCAGCAATACAAACTCGATAAAGCTTCCCGTTCCACAGATAAGTACAAGTAACGCTATAGTTAATCTTGGAATTCCATCATTTCGAATAATAGGTAATACAAAAGCGACACTTCCTACAAGGCACAAAAACACTGCGCCCATTTTGTTCAGAAACAGTGTCAACTCAGACATAATTTGATTGGTCTTTTTTATATCATTTTTGCTTAACGGCTCATATAGTGCGACTTGTCCAGCAGCTCCCATTCCAACACTAACCACTTGAAAATAATTCAATATTTGCTTGATCGAATTTACAAGTCCATTTATCGTTGATCCATAATTTGAAATAATCATCGGAGGTAGAATAAGTCCCGAAATCATCACAACAATCTGATTTATGGAACTTGCAAAAACCATTTTGATAACATTTTTTGTTCTCGACATCTTATATTTCTCCTGAGTTTTTCAACGCTTTACAACACGTTAGCCACAGCAGATAATCTTTGGTCGCAAAACTTTTTTTCACTTCATAATATATTTTAGAATTTCCTCCCGAGAAGCGAATATCATACGGATAATGATCTAAAAATGTATTGTTTATCTCTATAGCAATAATAAACACATTTTTCATCAATATTTCATTGTCAATTTTTTTTAGCCGTGCATAAAGTACCACACTCAAATGCCAAATTAAAACTTGATAATACTTATCAGTTAATGAAATTGAGTTTTGCAAAGCACAATCCAATGCATCCTTAATAACCCATATAATATCAACACATCGAACAGATGAATTTTCTCTTTTAAAAAGACTATTATTACTACTTCTAAAACAATATACAGGTGAGCTCAGCACTAAAAAGCTCATGGCCTTTGTAAATATATTTAAAAAAACAATTGTATCCTCATATGCATAATGTTCCGGAAACCTTATATCTTCCCAAAGATGAGATTTATATAGTTTTCCCCAAGGAGTTCCTGACATCAAATTGCAGGCTTCTACTAAATCAGTGGTTTGCACATCTTTCTTTTTTGATGGATAATAGACCATGCTTATATTTTCACTGGCTTTCCCTATATTTCCTGAAATAATATCCGCATCAGAAGTAAATGCCGCTCTTAACATATTGTTTATGGCTTCAGACGGCAAAATATCATCAGAATCTACAAAAAAGATATATTCTCCTCGAGCTTCATCCAGCCCCTTATTTCTTGCGCGTCCAGCGCCAAAATTTTTTTGAGAAAATATTCTTATGTTTTCGTTATTATATTCCTGCAATATTTTAAGGGAATTATCAATAGATCCATCATTAATACAAATCACTTCATAAGAACACATAATATTTTGACTAAATATAGAGTCCAAACAGGCTTTAATATATTTTTCAGCATTATAAATCGGAATTATAATAGAAAGTTTGCATTCTCTTTTTCTATTGTGTGGTTTTACTCTTTCTAGCGCTCGATATTTTCTATATTTTTCAATATATTTTATTGAATCAGTTGTATTTAAATTTATTAATTCACTGTTTTTTAAAAGTATTAACTGCAATAACAAAAGGATTCTGCGCAGGTGAAATATTTTCCTCTTTATTTCAATTAAAATATTTATTATGATCCTTTTCATTTCAATTTCACCACTCACCACTCTACGATAAAATCCAGCAATTACTATTCATGTCCATACAGATCTCATAATAGTAAAACAATATAACAGCTCATTTTATTGTGAATCAACATGTATGCAAGTTCCTTGTTTAACTAATAATGTGATTACCATATATACGGCACACCCCCATGAGCTTCCGGTTCCAAAGCCTAGTCCTGCAATTAATAGAAACCCAAATAAATATATAGCACTATTTCTGATCAAAATAGTATCTGTTTTCATTATTATCTTCACAATATAGTAATAAATTAAAACTGCAAATAATATAGTTCCAAAATATCCCATCTCACCTATTATCATCGGATAATAGGTATCCATCAAAAATGATGAAGTATCTTCTGACATACCAAACTGTTTATTAAACCCATACAAACTATACAACTTTGAATAATTCGATGCAGCCGTTGAAGATCCATATGTAGAAAATCCAGAACCTATTGGAAAAAATTTATTGGCTGTAATAAAAGCATATATCCATAAGCGTGCTCTCGGCGCAGTAGAATCTAAAAGATACTGTCTTATTTCTTGCCAGGATATCAATACAGCTATTATGGCAATTGGTATGAGATAATACCATTTAAACTTGGCCTTTTTTTCCAAAAACACATAAACCAAAACCAACAAACCAATACCTAATCTACCAAGTCCTGACTTTGTAAATACTATAATAATTGAAGCAACTATAAACCATACAAAACGATTATTTTTTGAATCACTACAGCAGATGGCAAGGAATAGAATTACCCAACAGCTTACTGTTCCTCCAAAATGAGCCAAAAATGAGAAGTCTCCATTTGATCCTGTCATTCCGATATCAATAAATTTGCTCATACAAGCAAATATACATAACCCTCCTAACATTAATTTGCTAATTTTAATCATTGAAGAAAGAATTCTATCGCTTCTATCTTTCGTAAAACTTAGTAAAATAAACAGCCCATATAAGTATTGCTTTATAAAAAGAAAAGCCCCCAATAATACTATTCTAAGATTTTGTTGAATCGGATATATAATATTTCCTGAAAAACCAATTCCGAGCATTCCAATCATACATAGAAAAACGCAGAAATAAGCTTTTTTTATAGCGCTGGAATTCAATATACGCCAAACACATAAAACGCAAAAAATTATTCCAACAAACTCATCAACATAACCCAATTGCGATATTGCAAATAGGTCAGATAACATTAATGCAACAAAAATTGCAAGTATACTCCAATTATATATTGAAATTTTCAATTGTGGCCTCCTGATATAAAATATAATATTATTACTTACCTACTCATTGTTCAACGCAAACCAAAAATAGTATGAAATGTATTACAAATTTGCTTCTGCATATCTTTTTCGCATTCAAATAAAATATTCATCATTAAATCTCTATGTGAGATTATATATTTTATTTTCATCTTATCATTGTTATGAATATCAACGATTATATCTTCCAAACCACAATCTTTTAATGTTGCGGAAATTTTCGTATGTTTATTTTCATCAATTAATGCTATAGGTAACGAACCATATTTATAGCCTGCCAATAATGAGTGCATTCTATTTGAGATATGATAATCCACCATTCTATAATATTTCTCGATTTCATCCAATTTCAGTTGATGATCAATATATTGCACATTATATTTAGATTTCAATCGGGCATAAACTGTTCTGCTGAACGCAGCATCTTCTTCTATTTGATATACGACAATAATGCTCATTTTGTTTCCCAAAACGGATGAAAATATTTCTAAAACGATATCCAGCTTTGTTAATGTTGCATCAACAAAATCCTTTTCGATGTCATCAAATATAGAATTTCTTAAATTTACCATAATTGCGTTTGTCGAATTTATACTTCTAGTGCCTCTCATATCATATAACCACGACATATCAGGACAATATTGTACATTTTTCATTCCATATTTCTGGCATCGCTGAAGTGACTTACTGTCTCTTACATAATTGTAAGACAAAAAATAGCTTCTAATTTTTTCTGACAGTTGCATAGGTTTTGTCAACGGGCCTACCGATCTGCCGATTCTAATAATTTTTACTCCATTAAAGCGAAATACAACAAAAAGCAATGCTGCCATAATATTTCGTATTACTTGATTAATATTTCCTCCATATGAATCTCCCAAGCCTGAGAAGATATATATCTTATCACCTTTTTTTGTTGCCCTAGAACATTTAAGTACTGATTTTACAAAAAAGATTTCGTTTGGTGTGATTATTTTTTCATCTTTAGAAATACCAAGCTCGTTAATAAAGAAATCAGGAATATCGCTGCTACAATTCGCATGTAATCTTCCATAATGACGCAAAGCTTCTATTAATGCTTTATTGATTAAAGCATCTCCTGTATTTGTAAATTTTGTTTTTGTTTGATAAAAAATATGATTCATTTCTCAATCCAGCCTTTACATTAATATTGCCTCATGCATTGTGAAATTTTATTTCATCCCACTGTTTTTTTTGCAACGCCAAGCTGATATTCTTCAATGTATGTAGCATTATCTATTGTTACAATAGGTGTTCCTACTGCGATAGCCTCTACGATGAAAATCATATGGTTGTCTTTTATTGTATTAACGAGTAACGCCTTTGACTTTGATAAAATTGGAAGCCGCTCATTATGTGTCATTTTTCCAATAAATATAATATTCTAAGTAATCCCAGTGTCTATACTATCGCGTGAATTTTTTCTTTCAATTCACCCTTACTTATAATGTACAGCCGACAAGTTGTATCATACTGATTCAGATATCTAGTAAACTTT
>CALWNA010000086.1 GCA_944382505.1 uncultured Lachnospiraceae bacterium | reverse complement strand
CCGTTGGATTCTTTCCGGTTACAAGATGATAAAGCGTAACGCCCAGACAATATACATCTGTACGAGCGTCCGTCTGTCCCATGCCTCCAAACTGCTCCGGTGCTGCATAGCCTTTTGTTCCCAGGCTTACCGTATCCGCCGAATTTTGTTCTTTGTATTCTCTTGCAATACCGAAATCTATCAATTTTACAGTACCATCCGGCCTTAGCATAACGTTTGCCGGTTTCATGTCTCTGTAAATAATCGGCGGTTTTCTTGTATGAAGGTAGTCAAGCACCTCTGCCAGCTGTTTTCCCCATTCCATCACAGCATCCTGATTTTGCGCCCCCTGGGCCTTTAAAAGCTTGTCCAAGGGTTCGCCTTCTATGTAGTCCATCACAATGTAGATAATGCTTCCCCTGTCGATAATATCTACGATTCTCGGCAAATACGGATGATCCAGCTTTTTCATCAGATTCGCTTCTGCCAACAAACTCTGCACAACAATCTGATTTGCGCTATTACTTCCCTTTTTCTTAATTTCTTTTACAGCCCACTGTTTATTTAAACGGTTATCCATGGCAAGGTAAACAATGGACATGCCTCCACAGCCGACTTCTTTTAATATTTCATATTTTCCATCAATTACATCACCTATTTTTGACACTTTGTCCACCTCCCTAAATAACTTTCAACAGCATTGCTGTAATGTTATCTTTTTCTTCCCGTTTTTTATTTAATTCTACTAAATCTATCAGACTTTTTTTCATAATCGCTTCATTTGTCAGTAAATTATTGGTTAATAATCCCAGAAATTCTTCATTACTGATTTCATGTCGGAAACCGTCTGTGCAAAGCATGTATACCTCGCCCGGCTGAACCTTTCCCTCAACATATTCCGAATGAACGGTTGTTGAAGCACCGATACATTGTAATAATACATTTTGTCTTGTATCTTTTTTTACATCTTCCGGTTTCATGACGCCTAACTTAATATCTCTTTGCGCCACTGTCTGATCTTCGGTAAGCTGTATGATTTTGTTCGTGATTCTGTAAGCTCTTGAATCGCCTACCTGTACAATTAGCAGATCATCTCCATTGATTAACATTGCAGTTAATGTAGTTCCCAACTGTAAATGGTTGTTATTTCCATATTCCCCTATAATCTCATTTTGTTCTTTAATCAGATTTGACCACTGTTCTTTTACTTTTTCGTTACTATAATCTTTTCCTGCTATCTTTGGTAATTCAAGCTCAAACCAGTCCGAAAACGCTCTAATCAAGGTTGCGCTGGCTAATTCTCCCTTTTTCAATCCTCCCATACCATCACATACCACTGCTAACGCTATTTCTCCGGTTGGCGTACTGGCAATTTTCAGGCAAAGACTATCCTGATTTGTTTTCTTTTTGGTACCTACATCAGAATGGACTGCTGACATAAATTTCATAAAATTTTTCCTCCTGTATATCGAATATATTTTTATCTAATTACAGACAAATTGAAATAATTCATCCGAAAACTGTATCAATGCGCCATGATACAATTTTACGGGTTTTAAAGGTTCAAGCACTGCGCCATCCAACAACGTTTTGTTTGTAGATTTGTTGTCTATAATGTAGTAATCACCATTGCTGTAAATGATAAAAGCATGTTTTCTGCTCACGGAATTATTTTCAATCAGGCAGTCAACATCTTCTGTACCGGAACCTACAATAAATTTCATGTTATTAACATATGTTTTTTCGGACTTTATGATTTGTATTAGGTAAGCTTTTGGCGCCGTTTCCGGCAGATACATTCCCTGTACGACAGAATTGTTTTTAGATGACAACAAAGTCGTAGCACCTTTATCTTTTTCATTGTATATTCCAGAACTTTCCCAAGCGTTTTTTCTCTGATTACCGGGATAGTCATATTGTTCCGGATGAAGATATGGCGATAATTCTTCAGACAACAATGAAGTCTGACCTTCATACTCGTATTCATCATCGTTATTATCCTCTGTTTCTCCATCCGTTTCATCCGGATATTCTGATAGGAGTGTCGTTTCGCTTTCCGAATCGTCAAATAAATCTGTTGCTGAAAATTGATTGTTTTCCCGACTGACATTATTTTGATAAAAATTTGTATTTTTTTGAGTTTCTTCATCCTTTTTCCTTTGTAACTTTTTGAAGAAAAGCATTCTTTCACCTACCTTTTTCTTTATTGCACTGTGCGAAAATCTGTATTAGAATTATCGTAAAGTTTTACAACCGCCTTATTTGTAAAAAATTGCATTTTTTTGCAAAATTGGGTTATTCTGTTATTCTGCAAAATTACACTGAGCTTGTCTGTCTGTATATTATTTTATAACAATATTGTGTTGTTGTAAATAACAACTATTAAGTTTTATATATTATTCAGAATAATTGCTAATATTAGAAAAAGAGGTGATTATTTGAAGCATTTAAAAACATTACGAGAGAAAAATCATCTTAGTCAACAAAAACTGGCTTCGATGATTAATGTCAGCCAGCAGTCCATTTATAAATATGAAAATGGTCTGGCCGAACCGGATATTAAAACACTCATTGACTTAGCTGATTATTTTAACACATCTGTTGATTATTTAATTGGGAACACTAATATCTGTAGAAAATACGAACATTTAAATGAAGAGGAATTATCAGATATTGAATTTGAAATGATTAAGGAATTCCGAGAACTTCCTGCTGATTTGAAAAGTATATTAATTTCATACGCAAAAAAATATAATTCCAAAAGTTAAGACGGGGGTATTGCAGAATAATGATTTACTTTCTTATTTTTGTATACTCCTGTTTATTTTTTGTTTCGAATGTTTCGAAAATCTGCACACAATAAAACAAGCCACTCTCCTCTTTGGAAAGCGACTTGCTTTGTTTGTCTTATTTTCTTTCTCAATACCTACCCTCTCGGTATCCCTTCTGCAATTCTTGTAATTCCCACATAAATTTGAGAAATTGTATACCATGTGGCAAAATCCACAACACCCGTCTGTGGCAAGTCAAATATTTTCTGGAAGGCTCTTACCGATGCCTGGGTGCCCTCCCCGTATATTCCGTCAGCTGCAAGTCTTGGGATTGCAGTATATACCTGGGCAATCGTGTCCAGTTGTTCCTGCATCTGCATTACTTTTTGTCCGCTGGCTCCAATATCCAGATTGTATCCCGGCCAGGATGCAGGAATTCCCGAAATCTGCTCTGCCGTATTAATATACATGTCTTCCCCATAATAATTTCTTATGATTTCCAATGCAGAATATCCCCGCTCTCCCAGATTACAGGACCCCCACTGGCTCAACCAATTGGGACAGGTCACTCTTTTTCCATCGCAATATTGCGTCAGAATCGGCTGTCTCACATCCGGTCTTGACAGATACTGATCAAATATGTTATCTACAACCAAATTAATTGACTCAAATATGTTTCGCCCATATATCCATTTCTGATCATAGGCAGTTGAGGATGTTATGGTAAAATCGTAACCCTTATTTCGATACCACTCGGTATATACTCTGTTCATCGTAAAAGACATAATTGCCAGAACATTTGCCTCAATCGTAGCCGTAGGCCATGTGGCATAAATTTCCGAAGACGCCACATTTTTAATATAATCTCTGTAAAGCACGTAATAATCTGTTGCATTACTGGACGGCGTTCCGTCATGAACCACAACATATTCCGGTACCACCACCCTGCTAAGTACAATCTCTCCCGGTTCGTTCACATCCTTGATTTCATCCTCCGGAATTTTGGGAGGATATTCCTCATATAATGTGTGGGGCGGGATATTTATATTTTCCGTCTCATCTCCTTCCGCTTTTCGCATCCTAACATTTTGTATTGCCATAGAATCCGGCAGAATTTCTACATTCTCAATATTTTCCATCTCATATCCCGGAGCATCGATTTCCAAATCATAAATAGAATAAGGACGTATCTCATTATTCTCGTCCAGGCTGTATGCCAATGGCGGTGCATTTAAGTCAACCGTGGGGGTCTGCCCCGAACTGTCTGTCTCCAATGTTTCCACCGTTCCCTCTCCCATTTCCAGCTGCCGAATAATCACCCTGACATCTTTTAACGGATTATTCTGCATATCGGTCACATTGACCTGCAATTCTCCTTTATCCTGCGAATCTACCTGCATCTTTATAAGCATAAAATTACCATGATAAATTTAATCTATATAGTATATGCCAAAAACAAAAAAAGTAGTCTAGTATTCAAATGCCGGCATCTCTGTCAAATACGTTCCACTGTCAATCGCCGGATTTATCAGCTTTTTGCCTTTAATTTTAAAGGTGACATTTGTATAATTTCCTTTATTCTCATAATTAATATGTAGCAATCCATTTTCCCGATGGAGAACAGAAATAATGTCGCCCTGTTTTCTATATTGTTTTATGACCTTTTCAGCGTTTTTATATTTCTTTTTAAATTTTTTTATGGACATGGTTTTTGCCTTATATTGATATATTTTTCCGTTCTTATAATAAAACCAATACGGTTTCCATGTATGTCCGATTCCACCGATACCGTTTTCAAAGCTACTGTCATAGGTGCTGTGAACAGATGTAAATTGATTTCCCTTATATTTTTTTTTTATATTTCCCAGGAAAATATACTCTGCGCTATTTCCTTTAACGCAATATACATCCATAGGCAAACTTGTTGTACAATACTCTGCCGCACAAAATAGTTTTACTTTTTTTAACTTCAATACTTTACAAGCATCCGGGACATAATTTTTTATAACGGATGCTTTGATTTTTCCCTTTTCCTTATATGCAAACCATAAGTCATTGACTCCATCCATACCGGAAGAATCTCGATTTCCTGTGATAACAAAGGCTTCTTTTCTGCCATTGTTGTCATAATCGTAACAATATACTTTTTTAACAATGTTTTCCTCGGAAAGTCTGTCAGATATTGCCGACTTTATATCGTTTTTCACTGATGCCTTGGCAGAAATACTTTTCACTCCAACAAAAACAAATGCTGCAAGAAAAATTATTAAAATTTGAATTGATCCTTTGTTCATAAAGGCCTCCCCTTTTGTGGACAGAATAAAGCCATGTCTCACTTTTGTATTTTATTATTTTCTTTTATAGGTTCTGAAGAAATACTCAATATCAAAATAAGTATTCTCCTCGCTTTCTTCTGCAAGATACCACTCATCCTGCATCTCATCCAGATTAGGAATAAATGTATCTGCTGCATACTCATGATTGATATATGTGATATAGGCCGTATCACAATATGGGAGCATCTGTTTATAAATACTTCCTCCGCCAATGACAAATACATCCTCCGTATTGTACTTCTTTGCCTCTTCTAACGCCTCTTCTATGGAATAAACAACCGTAGCTCCTTCCACCTTATAATCTTTTTCCAAGGCAATAACAATATTTACTCTGTTCTTTAAAGGTTTTTTATTGGGAAAGCTTTCTAATGTATTCTTTCCCATGATTACGACCTTTCCAGTCGTCGTCTCCCGGAAAAATTTCATATCTTCCGGAATACTTACCAGTAAATTATTTTTATATCCAATCGCCCAATTTTTATCCACTGCAACAATAAAATTCATATGAATCACACATTCCTTTCTTTTCACTCAGGCACAAATAGCAATCAATTTCTCTTATCACTTATACTGCCACCGGTATATTTTTTATCTGTGGTCCCGTCACATAATCATCTAATCTCAAATCATCCACCGTAAAATCATAGAAGTCCTTTATTTCAGGATTGATCCATAGTTTTGGTGCCGGATGTTGTTCTCTTGATATCAATTCTTCAATCAGGGGAACATGCTTATCATAAATATGGGCGTCTGCAATTACGTGAATAAACTCGCCCACCTCCATATCGCTGACCTGTGCAAACATATGCAGCAATGCCGCATACTGGCAGACATTCCAGTTATTGGCTGTCAATACATCCTGAGAACGCTGATTTAATATACCGTTCAGCACCAGCTTACCTGTCTCTTTATTTTTTGTCACATTAAAAGTCATGCTGTATGCACATGGATATAGATTCATTTCATGCAAGTCCTGATGGACATAGATATTTGTCATAATTCTTCTGCTGTACGGATTGTTCTTTAAATCATAAAGAACTCTGTCCACCTGATCCATATCCCCCTCTTTATAGTGGTGTTTTACGCCCATTTGATATCCGTATGCCTTGCCAATCGAACCACTTTCATCTGCCCAACTGTCCCAGATATGGCTGTTCAGTTCATGAACATTATTAGACTTCTTTTGCCATATCCATAGAAGCTCGTCCACACAACTCTTAAACCCTGTTCTTCTAAGTGTGATTGCCGGAAATTCTTTTCTCAAATCATATCTGTTTACCACACCAAATTTCTTAATCGTATATGCAAAGGAACCATCGTCCCATTTTGGTCTTACTTTTTCTCCTTTTGTGTCAGTTCCATTGTCAAGAATGTCTCTGCACATCTCCACAAATACTTTATCCGCGTAACTCATAGCTACCTCCGTATGTTTTATTTTTACAATAAATACAGTATAGCATTTTTATTCTAAATAATAAACACCGAAAGCGTGTTCTCTTTTTCATTTATCCGAATAAAATTTTACGCCAGCGAGTTGTATCAAACATTTTTCTCTCACATAGATACTGAAGCAGTAATATCCACTGCATCAAATTTTTATGTAATATTTAAGTGTTTTAATAACCCCTCACATCCTTCCATGACATCCTCATATGTTTTGTCAAACTTACCGGTATACCATGGATCAGCAATATCTCTTGGATTATCTGTAAAATCAAGCAGCCTATAAATCTTATTGTCTTTGTCAAATCCGACAATCCTTCCGATATTTCTGATATTGGCACTATCCATTCCAATAATATAGTCATATGCATCATAATCCTGCCTGGTCATCTGTCTCGCTCTATGACTGCCACAGGGAATACCCACCTCAGCCAATTTCCGTCTTGTTCCGTAATGTACTCTATTTCCGATTTCTTCCGTACTGGTGGCTGCGGAGTCAATGTAGAATTGCGATTCAACTCCCAATTTTTTAACCATATCTTTTAAAACATATTCCGCCATTGGTGAGCGGCAAATGTTGCCGTGGCACACGAAAAGCACTCGTATCATATTTTAAAGTCCTCCTAATTTGCGTTAGTTTGCCCTGTTTTGCCGCGATTTGCCAAGTATGTAGTTGTCACTGAGATTGTTAAAACAATCACAGAATAAGCAAAACATAGCCAATCGGGGCATACCCGAGCCATCAATCGTAGTAAAAATGGGGGTATTACTACAGTTGCTATTTTAGGATTCTACAAAAACTCCATATATAACTAGAAATTTCCATTTATCAAAAGATATCTATTTTATTTCCAGGTAATAAAGACGTTATATTTTCAATAAACTTTTCTTTATCATGGAAATTAGGGCTAAACCTTATTTTTATTGTCTTAAATGCATTTTCATTAAAGGGTACTGCTATTTTTGGAAAAAACACATCTGGCATTATCATATTATCATGAATTTCGTATCCATTTTTAAAAATACCGTATTGTTGAATCCCTACTTTAAGTCGGACTTCTTTCTCTGTTGTCCAGTCTTTTTCATGAGGAACCTCCCCGAATCTTTTACTGTTCCCCTTTGTTGATTTTATAATACCTGCAACTTCTGGTGTCAAGCTTCTTCCATAAAATTTCTCATTATCAATTACCATTGATGCGTTACCTTGTATATTTTTTTTAAGTTTATCATCGTATATGACTTGATAAAAATTAAATGCATTAATATAAAAGGGATTTACTATATATCCTTTTTGCTGTTGCTCTATAATATATTCCAATGCATTTCTCTTAGTATTAAAAATAATTTCAAATTTACTTTTACATTTTTGATTCTTATCACCACACATAAAAGTGGCTGCTCTCTTTACCCAATCCGGTTTGATTCCTATTAAGACACCATTTTCCATATTTCCATACTCTTTCCAATGTTCTTCTGGTATTTCCGGATTATAAGTAAAACAGCATATATAATATGTACGCTCATATTCTGGCACATCTACTCTCTTGGCTTCTTCTTCATCGTTAACCAATTTTAGATTTGAAAGCCATAACTCTTTATTTTTCAATATACTAATTAATGCAACATCCGTTGTACAATGATATAGCCATTCGTGTTTTTCGGCTAATTGTTTACTTTGTCTGATAAAATTCAAATTATTTAAGGCATTGTCCACTTGAATAGTATGACCCTCTAATTTTTTTAATTGTTGTATATCTTGATTTAAACATTTTTCCATTGGCTTTTCCTCATACCTTTTCCAAAGTAATAGTATTTTACCATATTTTTTTCTACTTTGGAGTATAAACTAAGAAATGATTCTCTGGTTGAATTTTTACAACTCTGTCCATTCTATGTTTCATCCACGCTTTGTCTAAGTCACTTTTCTTTGGAGGTTTCAGACTCAAATCCACTCACCTCCACTTAACATATTCTGAAGGTATGGATCTGCACCATATCTGCCTTCCAGATATTGCTTATCAAAAGCTGCTGTACTATTCACTCTTTCATTATCTTCACGACGGATTTCATAAAGAGAATATATTTCACTACTATGATTTTCATTCAAAGCTGCAAACCAAATTTCATCTCTTCTAAACACTGTATTCTTCATCGTTGCAATGTCATGAGAAGTAAAAAGAAGCTGTGCTCCATGCTTATTGATTTTACGATTCTTAAACATTAAGATTACATATCTCAAAAGCTTCGGATGTAACTTTGCATCCAATTCGTCAATTATTACTAAACGACCTTCGCGTAAAGCAACAAGTAAT
>CALWNA010000085.1 GCA_944382505.1 uncultured Lachnospiraceae bacterium | reverse complement strand
GGAAAGGTGATTTTAATGGCAAATAAGTCAAATAGTTTAGCATACACCAAGCGAGGTGTTGCTCTATTTAAGAGTAATTTTTTATTTTAGATGTTTTTTGTTGTATGAGAGTATGGATAGAAATTCTCTTAAGATATCATTGGCTGCAACCTGTGTAATATCAGCTGCATCATAACAAGGAGCAACTTCCACTAAGTCCATTGCCACGATATTAAATCCCGTCAATCCTTCTCTGAGAATCTGAAGCGCCTCGGCAGTGGTAAATCCGCCTACAACCGGCGTACCGGTTCCGGGAGCCACAGCCGGATCAAGAAAATCAATGTCAAATGTGACAAAAACAGGAGCGTCACCAACAACCTCACGAATCTTTTGGGCACATTTTGACATTCCCATTTCGTGTAATTCGTTGCCAAAGATGATTTTCATCCCATGTTCTAATGCAAAGTCATGATCTGTGGCGGAGCTGAATCCTCCTCGCATACCAATTTGTATCGCGTGATTCATATCAATGCAGTCATTTTGAATTGCAAGACGGAAGGGAGTTCCGTGGTTAATCAGGGTGTTGCCGTCGGCATCCGGCCAGTCCCATGTGTCTGTGTGGGAATCAAAGTGGACGAATGCCACAGGCCCAAATTTCTTTTTGAGTGCCATTAACTCGGGAAAAGATAAAGTATGATCCCCGCCTACTCCAATTGTTTTGACATCTTTTTCCAGTAAGCGGTAAAGCTGATCTTCAATTACCTTCATATCCCAGTCAACGTATCCTAAAGGAATGTTAAAGTCACCGATATCAACGGCCTTAAAATCTTCAAATATATCAATGTCCAGTTCTTCATGATATGGTGTGCAATATCCATGTTCCCGAATCCCGGCAGGACCAAAACGACAGCCGGAACGGTTTGTGGTAGTAATGTCAAAAGGCATTCCATACATTGCAACGTCTACATCGGTTAAATCGGTTTCATTGGGAAGACCTAAAAAAGTGTGTACACCGGAATAAACCGGACCTCTGTTATAATTATTCATGGCTAAGACCTCCGTTCGTTTTCTTTTTTGCAAGGGCAGACACAACATCCGTCAGAATACCGTCAGCAGCCTGTGATGAGAGTTCCCCGCCGTCAAACATATATGTAAGATTGACAATATCAAAGGATTTAAGATTGATTGTAAGCAATATGTCTCTGAGAATTGTTCTGATGTCGTAAGTAGTAAAACCGCCGATTTTAGGATTATCGACGCCGGGAGCATTGGTAGGATCTAAAAATCCCATTTCAAAAGAAATTACACATGGCATATCCCCAACCTGTTCCTTGATGGCTGTACAGATTTCTTCAAGAGACATGTTGTGCATCCGGGAAGCAGTTAAAAGTTTCAGCCCTTTGTCTAAAAGATAAGTGCTTTCCTTTTTGCAATGATATCCGCCCCGGACACCAAGCTGAATAGAATGAGCGGGATCAATTAATTCTTCCTTATAAGCGTTTAACAGCATGTTTCCGTCATCGATAAAGTCGCCATTTTCGGTTACGGAGCGGTCGTTGCTAAAATGAATCAATGCAACTTTTCCAAAGACATCTTTTGCAGCTCGAAGTTCGGCTAAAGTACAGGCCTGACCGCCGCCTAGAATAATGCCGATAACACCGGCTTTATAAATTGGTTCCAATGCATTTTTTATACGTTCCAGTGAGGGTTTCGTGTAACCGTTTTTAATTGCTATTTCACCATAGTCTGTACCCTCTAATTCCTCTGCGTAAACGTCAAGATTTGTATTCCAACCGAAACCGTTGCTAAAGGAAGCAAAGGAGCGAATTGCCATGGGAGCAAATCTTGCACCGCATCTGTTTAGGGCAGTAGTATCAAAAGGAATACCAACTACGGCATAGTCTACCTTATCCAAGTCCTTTTGGAAGGGTATATTATGAAAAGTGTGTAAACCGGAAAACACCGGCATATTGTCATACATTCTTTCGTTCATATTTTTTTCCTTTCTTATATTTTATTTCTTTCAACCCGAATTCACTTAGAAATCAGCCTGAAAGCCCTTGTATTCTGTAATACCGGCCTTTTTGCAGGCAATAAGTGACATAAATTCAAAAGCTACCCGCGCGGCAGCCATACCTGTAACGCCGCATATATCATAAGTAGGATTCACACAAACCAGGTCAAAACCTTTGATGTTCAGTCCCAGAAATCCTTTTCGAAGCATTTCAAAAGCTTCCCACGTTGTAAATCCGCCGCCCTCAGGAGTTCCTGTTCCGGGAGCATATGCAGGATCAAGAAAATCAATATCAAAAGTTACAAAAACAGGTGCATTTCCTACTTTTTTGCGGATTGCTTTTGCCACACCGTCAATTCCCAATTTATGAGCCTGTGTGGCTGTCAGCATATCCATTCCCGCATTATGTGCAAAGGCATGTGTCTCTTTATCAGGAAGAAGTCCTCTCATACCAATCTGAATCGAATGTTCTGTATCTACACAGTCATGTGTGATAGCGTCATAGAAAGGTGTTCCGTGATCAAAAGGAGCTTCCGGATCTACCGGATGGTAGCCTGTATCCGAGTGAGAATCAAAGTGGACAATCGCAAGTTTATCGTAAACTTTCTTATATCCCATTAATTCTGCAAACGCCATGGAATGATCTCCGCCCAACGTAATTGGAATTGCGCCGTTGCCTGCAAAAGAAGCAATATGGTCTGCAATAGAATCAAAAGATTCTTTGGTGTTACCGTTGTAGACAGGGATATCGCCCCAGTCAATTGCATTGATAACAGCGCCTGTATCCACTTTTAAATCAGGGTTATATGTGTTGCCGATATAGGCGGCACGAATTGCCGTGGGCCCTAGACGGGTACCCGGGCGCGCCGTGGTTAAAGTATCAAAAGGAATCCCGGAAACAATAATATCTAAATCTTCGGTTATGTCTTTTGAATAAGGTAATTTAAAAAAAGTACGAATACCGGCACAATCAGGACCGGAATTATAGACGTCTGACATACGTTCGTCATCTGCAGCTAAAAGATTCATAAATTCTCCTCCTTTTCAAAAAATTAGTACTTTTCTAAGTAACGTAAAAGAGTATAGACCTTTGTGTAACACAAAAGTCCATACTCTTTTTTAAAAGAAATTATTGCTGAATATGTTAATCTTTCGGGGCAATGGGAATCTGCATAACAAAGGATAATTCATCAGAAGCGTCCGTAATTGTCAAATCAATAGGAAAAAACATAATGGGATTTCCCGTCACGCGAAAGTTGTGTTTTGCAAGATAATCTGTCAGAATGTCAAAGGCATGCTGCTGATTTTCATATCCTTCATAACTGGTTATCGTTCCGTAAAGCCCTTCGGGAAATATTTTGGAATATTTGTAATAGGCGTCATTGTCATTTACAAAAATATAGGGAATCCAGCGATTCAAAAGATATTTCTTTTCCGGATCAGTCAAGATCATAAGACCGATACGGTCAGTGGCAAGAATGGGACTGACTTCATCCAGCATATTTTCCAGACTGGTATAACAATATCCCATATCTTCATTGGAGGAAACCTCGCTGCCGGTTGTTATGTATGCTCTCTGATCTAAATGTGTGATAGAAGGCTTTAAGTTTTCGGATTTTGGTGGAAGAGAATTGATAAATGCAAGCTTTTTTCCAAGGCTTTCTTCCTGAGCTTTTAGCGTTTCTATATATTGAAGTAACTCCTGATGTTTGTCTTTGAGCATTTCGTATGATTGATGAAGATTTCTGTTATCGAAATAGTGTTGTATTTCTTCCAGTGAAAATCCGAGCTGTTTTAATTCTTTAATCGTTCCAAGTTTTTCATATTGAAGAATAGAATAATATCTGTAATTTGTTTCCGGATCAACATAGGTAGGCTTAAAGAGACCTATTCGATCGTAATGGCGCAGAGTTTCTGTGGTAACCCCCCGAAGTTTTGCCAATTGTGAAATCGATAAAAGACCATGCATTGTCATCATTCCCTTCATTATAATAGTATAAATATTCACAATAGTGGACATTCAATTTTTTTTAATAATGAGACTATCACAAGAAAATTTTAAAAACAAGTTTGAAAATAAAAACCTAAAAAAAGTAAGTAAAATTTGAGTTTACAAAAGGGTTTTCTTTACAAAATTTTCTTTTCAATATTTTTGTTGACTTTTGTGTAGCACAAAGGTTTATATTCCATAACAATAGATTTGCTCAAAGGCGAGTTCACAGAAAAAAGTGTGAATTTGCCTTTTTTTATATGAAAGAAAACCCTTTTATATAATTCTTAATAACTTTTCAAAGAGCAATATAAAAATCCGATTATTTGGAAATGTTTTGAAAACACAAGTTATAGGAGGAGATGCAGATTATGGAATCAAAAGATAAGGGTTCAAAAGTAAAAGCAGTGCAGGATATGATTATTCTTACAAATCTGCAAAAAAAGTATGGGGATTTTGTAGCAGTAGAAAATACAACTTTAAATATTAAAAAAGGAGAGTTTCTTACATTTCTTGGTTCATCCGGTTGCGGAAAAACAACCACGCTAAGAATGATTGCAGGATTTGAAGACCCTACGGAAGGAAGTATTCTCATCGGTGGAAAGCATGCAGAGCATTTACCTCCAAATAAAAGAGAGGTTAACACAGTGTTTCAAAATTATGCATTGTTTCCGCACCTGACTATCAGAGAAAACATAGCGTTTGGCCTGAAACTTCAAAAGTTGAGCAAGGCAGAAATAAAAGAGCGTGTGGATAAAATTATTAAGCTGGTGAAGCTGGACGAGCATGCGGACAAGGCGCCGGATCAGTTAAGCGGCGGTCAGAAACAGAGGGTTGCTATTGCAAGGGCAATCGTAAATAACCCTAAGGTGCTTTTATTGGACGAGCCGTTGGGAGCTTTAGATTTAAAGCTTAGAAAAGAAATGCAATTAGAATTGAAACAGCTTCAGAAGGAATTGAAAATTACATTTGTATATGTTACGCACGATCAAGAAGAAGCCCTTACAATGTCGGACAGAATTGTGGTTATGAATAAAGGAAGAATTGAGCAGGTTGGAACAGCAAGAGAGGTTTACGAAAAACCGTTAACAAAGTTTGTTGCACAGTTTATCGGAGAGACAAATCTTTTTGAAAATGTAAAAATTAAAGAAAAAAAGGGCAATGACTATATCATTGATGCAGGTAACGTTACATTAAATACAATTTCTGACAGGAATTTCGAGGTAGATGATTTGGCCCATGTATCTATCCGGCCGGAAAATATAAAAGTATCAAGAAAACCTGTTTTGGGTAGAGAATCCATGGAAGTTATCTATGATTCTACTATTTATGTAGGAAACATTAGTAAATTTATTGTTTATACAAAAGAAGGCAGGAAAATGATTGCAACTGATTTTTCGGAAGACGCAGAATCTTTCGAGAAAGGTGACAAAGTTTATGTCAACTGGATTCCAGAAAGGGCTATTATGATACATAAATTAGGCGATAAAAGCCCATCGGAATTGAGTTTAGAGCAATAGAAATGAATGCACCGGTAAGAAGGAGAATGTTATGAGTGATAGATATGGAACTGAAGAAAAAGTAATATCTGCAAAACAGCGACGGCGGATGCTTAAGAAGAGGAATCAGATGGGTGAAGCCGGAACATTGGGACCGATGATGTTATGGAATGTCGCATTGTTTATGTTTCCATTGATTTATCTGATTGTGCTAAGTTTCTCAAAACGCGCGGGATTTGGACAGATAGAGTACACATTTTCATTAGAAAATTTTGCAACCGTTTTTAACGGAACTTACAGAATTGTATTGTGGAATTCCCTGAAAATGGCATTTTGGGTAACAATACTTGTTAGTCTTTTGGCTTTCCCGTATGCATATTTTGTATCCCGCAAAAGTAAAAAAGCTCAAAGTATTTTTATTTTGCTGATAATGATTCCATCCTGGACAAATTCGTTGCTTCGGGTATTTGCGTTGCAAAACCTTATGTCGACAAACGGAGTCCTGAATTCTGTGTTGCAAAAACTGCATATAATTAATGAGCCAATTCAAATGCTATCCACAGATTTTGCAGTGTATTTTGGCATGATTTTTACCACCTTTCCATTCATGATTCTGCCATTATATTCAAATATGCAAAAAATTGACGTTTCAATACTGGAAGCGGGAAGGGACTTAGGGGCCACACGTTTTCAACTTTTTTGGAAAGTTATATTTCCGATAAGTCTGCCGGGATTATCCAGCGGTATTGTACTGGTATTCATTCCGGCTATGGCAAACTTTTTTATAACAGATATGTTGGGCGGCGGCAAGAGTATCAATATCGGTAATGTTATTCAGAATCAGTTTACTACATCAAATAACTGGCCGCTTGGTTCAGCAATATCAGTGGTGTTAATGATTATAAGCTGTGTCGTTATTATCGGATGCAATAAACTGGTCGATGCAAAAGCGCATGCACGTGTAAGGAGGTAGGCCATGAAAAAGAAGAGACAGATTATTCCAAATACATACATTATTACAATATTGGGAGTCTTGTATATTCCGATTCTGATTATGATTGCCTTATCTTTCAATGAATCTTCAATCAGTTCTGTATGGAAAGGTTTTACACTGGATTGGTATAAGGTCCTGTTTAACAGAGCGGATGTTGTGGCGGCTTTGTGGACGACTTTGAGGGTAACCGGAGCGAGTACAGTTATATCTGTAGTTTTGGCAACGCTGGGTGCAGTTGGATTTTACAAATTTGATTTTAAAGGAAAAAGCCTTTTGGATTCTATACTGTATCTTCCGGCAGTCGTACCGCCCCTTGTGTTAGGTATTGCATTATTTTCTTTTTATAATATAGCAAATATTAAACTCGGTGAAATCACAATCATAATAGCACATATTACCTTTTGTACACCATTTGCTTTTAGCACAATTAAAGGGACATTGGATGGTTTTGACCATTCTATTGAAGAGGCTGCCCGGGATTTGGGATGTACACAGGCTCAGGCAATTATGAAAGTGATTGTTCCCAATATTATGCCGGGTATTTTATCAGCAGCACTAATGGCAATTACCATTTCTCTTGATGATGTGCTGACCAGTTATTTTGTATCAGGTTCAGGAAACAACACATTATCTATGTTAATATATTCTCTTGTAAAAAGAGGAATCAAACCGGATATCAATGCTTTAAGCACAATTATGGTACTGGTTTCTGTTGCGCTGGGATTTTTATCTCAGGTTGTAGGGAGACGCAAGAAGAGTGTGTAAAAAACAAGAGCCATATGTTATGTGTTGACAAAAGTCAAATCACATAAAATTTAAAAGAAAAGAGGAAAGTATTATGAAACAAATGAAAAAAGCATTGAAAAAATTAATAGCTTTGGGAATTATTTCTGCAATGACAGTTTCTCTGTGTGCCTGTGGCAGTGAAAGCAGTGATAACTCAGATGACAAGACATTAAATGTCATCGGATGGTCCAGTATGTTTACAGACGCACAGACGCAGGCAATCAAAGAAGCAACCGGAATAACAATTAATTTTACACCGTTTAATTCATTGGAAGAATTATATACAAAGATGAGTACCGGGGGTGTGGACTATGATATGTGTGTATCCGGTGACTATATGGTTGATACATTAGTTGAAGAAGGTATGATTAAAAAACTTGATCAGGATAGAATGAAAGATGTAATCGATAATATTGACGATGCATTTAAAGGAGCAGATTATGATCCGAATCTTGAATACTCTATCCCTGAGGGTGGCGGCACTGTCGGCATTCTTGTAAACAGAGATAAGATAACAAATGAAATCACATCATGGACAGATCTTTTTGATGAATCATTGGAAGGACAGATTGTCATGCTTGATGACCAGCGTATTATACTCGGAATCGGTAATGTAATTAACGGCAACGAATTTAATGATACCAATGAGGAACACATTCAAGCTGCAAAAGATACAATGGAACAGGTGATTCCAAACGTAAAACAGTTTACGAGTTTTGACCAGTATGACTATATGTTGAATGGTGAAGCAAACATTATGGTCGGATGGAGTTATGAAGCATATATGGCTACACAGCAGATGACAGGAAATTGGGAATATATTTATCCGGAAGAAGGAATGCATATTTATGTGGACAATTATTGTTTATGCGCAGGAACAGAAAAAGATGAACTTTGTTATGAATTAATTGATTATATGATGGGCGATGAATTCAACGATATCGTGTGGAGTGAAAGCCCGGGAACAAGACTTTCGGAAACATCGATGAGAGACAGACTGGATTTGTCCGCCGAGGAAGAAGTTGTTATATATCCGCCGGAAGAACAGTATGACAAAGGCCTGTATCTGACAAGCCTTGATAATCAGAGCATGGCGCTTTATGACACGGCTTGGACAGAATTTAAACAGGATGCTTCTATTCAGTAATTTTATAAAAAATTTTGAAAGAAAAAATATAGAAAGGGGCTTGTTGATATGTATTCAGCGATTGATACTGTTTGGGTATTGTTGGGAGCTGTTCTTGTTTTTTCAATGCAGGCAGGTTTTGCAATGCTTGAAACAGGATTTGCCCGGGCAAAAAACGCAGCGAATGTCGCAATGAAAAACGTGACAGATTTTATACTCGGTTCGATTGCGTTTTGGATTATCGGATTTGGACTTATGTATTCCGGTGATGGAAGTCTGATCGGAGGACTGAACTTTTTTGCTAAGGGACATTATATAGATAATATTCCGGATCAGGTGTTTGTCTTATATCAGTTAGTTTTCTGCTCTACTGCTACAACGATAGCATCCGGGGCGCTGTCGGGAAGAATGAAATTTTCCGCTTATTGTATCTACAGTGTTGTAATGAGCGCGTTCATTTATCCGATTAGCGGACATTGGGCATGGGGCGGAGGATTTCTGCAACAGGCAGGCTTTCATGATTTTGCCGGCGGCGCAGTGGTACATATGACAGGCGGAATGGTGGCTCTCGCAGGAGCGCTTGTGTTAGGACCGAGATTTGGAAAATATAACAGAAACAAATCGTCAAATGCTATTCAGGGACATAGCATGGTGTTGAGTACACTGGGAGTATTCATTCTTTGGATAGGATGGTTTGGTTTTAATGGAAGTTCCGCAATGTCAATTACCGGAGATGATAATATTTTGCTGGTAGGAAAAATATTTTTAAACACCTGTATTGCCGGATCGGCGGCGGGAGCTACCATGTTAATTTTGAGTTGGATCAGATACCATAAGGCGGATATATCCATGACTTTAAACGGCATTCTAGCAGGGCTTGTGGCAATCACATCAGGTTGTGATGTTGTTACACCTTTTGGAGCGCTTGCCATTGGATTCATTGCGTCACTTGTTCTTATGATAGGTATTGAAGTGATTGATATTGTGTTTCATATAGATGACCCGGTGGGCGCATCCAGTGTACACGGCATTTGCGGCGCTGTGGGAGTTCTTCTTACGGGATTGTTTTCAAGGGACGGAGGACTTTTCTATGGAGGAGGCATATCCCTTCTTAAAGCGCAGTTTGAAGGAGTTGTGACGATTTGTGCCTGGGCATTTGTAACAATGTCGATCTTGATGATCGTTTTGAAGTATACAATGGGTATAAGAGTGACAAAAGAAGCAGAAGTAATCGGCATTGACCGTAGCGAACACGGATATATCGGAAGTAACCCGGCGCTCAATATGGATAGTTCATCGGACGATAATCTGGAGCATATTCACAAGATTGCAGAGGAAATCGAAGAAAGCAATTATAAAACAGATTACAAAGTCAGAAATGTTGTAATCATTACCCGTGAAAATAAACTGAATGATTTGAAGAATGCATTAAACGAAATAGGAATTTCCGGTATTACAGTATCGGAAGTATTAGGCTGCGGTGTACAGAAAGGACATATGTCAGATTATTATCGGGGTGTAGAAACAGAGGTGGAATTGCTTCCAAAAGTAAGAGTGGAAGTTGTTATTTCTGAAATTCCACTGGAAAGTGTAATTGATGCTGCAAAGAAAGTGTTAAAGACAGGAAAAGTCGGAGACGGAAAGATATTTGTCTATGATGTTAATAAAGTAGTCCGTATCAGAACCGAGGAGGAAGATACGGCAGCTTTATAATAGAAAGGTTAAGCAGAAATGTTACGACAGTCAAGGGGGATTGGCGTTAACATTTTCTGCTTAACCGCTTTCATTTATATATTTGAAATCGGAAATGAGAGGTGATATTGTGCATTTAACACCAAGAGAAGATGAAAAGTTAAAACTCCATTATGCCGGAAGTGTGGCAAAGGGACGTCTTGAGAGAGGATTAAAATTAAATTATCCTGAATCCATTGCTTATATATCTATGAATCTGTTGGAGTTGGCACGGGAAGGAAAAACAGTTGCAGAACTGATGAGACTGGGAAAACAGATACTTACCCCGGAACAGGTAATGGACGGAGTGGCGGAGATGATTCATGAAATACAGTTAGAGGCGACATTTCCTGACGGGACGAAACTTGTAACGGTACATGATCCGATTCCTACAACAAATAAGTTGATACTGGGAGAGATTATGCCTGAGGAAGGAGTTATCTTGTTAAATGAAGGAAAGGAAACGATAACTTTGGAAGTTGTTAATACTGCCGACCGCCCGGTGCAGGTAGGCTCCCACTATCATTTCTTTGAGGTAAATAAGATGTTGTCCTTTGACAGAAAGGCTGCATATGGCATGCGTTTGGATATTCCGTCCGGCACGGCGGTTCGTTTTGAACCGGGAGAGGTCAAAGAAGTAAGATTAGTAATGATTGGCGGTGCGAGAGAATGTTACGGACTCAACGGCCTGGTCAGCGGAAAACTGGATGATGATGAGGTGAGACAGTCCGCGTTTGAAAAGGCAGAAAAGCTGGGTTTTAAAGGTATTTAGAGAGGTGGTCATATGATAGAGATTTCCAGAAAAGATTATGCGACAATGTACGGTCCTACAACAGGAGATCGTATTCGCCTGGCGGATACCTCTTTAATTGTAGAAGTAGAAAAAGATTATTGCGTATATGGGGAGGAAGCAAAATTCGGAGGAGGAAAATCCATTCGGGACGGAATGGGACAAGCAGTGAAAGATTTGGATGAGGAATGCCTTGATCTGGTAATTACAAGCGCTCTGATTATTGACAGCACAGGAATATATAAAGCGGATATCGGCATTAAAGACGGAAAAATTGCCGGGATAGGTAAGGCGGGAAATCCGCAGATAATGGATGGAGTAAGCCCGAATATGATTATAGGAAGTTCCACGGAGGCGTTAGCCGGAGAGGGGCTGATTGTAACAGCAGGGGGAATAGACACACATATTCATTTTATTTCTCCAACGCAGATTCACACAGCGCTTTACAGCGGAATAACAACAATGATTGGTGGTGGGACAGGTCCGGCTGATGGGACCAATGCCACGACCTGTACTCCCGGAAAATATAATATACACAAAATGATAGAAGCTGCGGAGGGAATGCCGATGAACTTTGCTTTCCTTGGAAAAGGAAACTGTTCGGAACATGAACCGTTGGAAGAACAGATAAAGGAAGGAGCGGCAGGATTAAAACTCCATGAAGATTGGGGTTCTACGCCAAAAGCCATTCGCACCTGCCTGGATGTGGCTGACAAATATGATGTTCAGGTGGCAATTCATACTGACACATTAAATGAGGCAGGTTTTGTGGAAGATACTGTGGCCGCATTTGGTGGTAGAACAATACACACCTATCATACAGAAGGAGCAGGCGGGGGACATGCACCAGACATTATCCGTGCGGCGGCATTTCCGAATGTACTGCCTGCATCCACAAATCCCACCATGCCATTTACCACGAATACAATTGATGAGCATTTGGATATGTTAATGGTCTGTCATCATTTAGATAAAAATAACAAAGAGGACGTGGCCTTTGCGGATTCAAGAATAAGGCAGGAGACAATTGCGGCGGAAGATATTTTGCATGACATGGGTATTTTTTCGATTATGAGTTCCGACTCGCAGGCAATGGGACGTGTAGGTGAAGTTATCACAAGAACATGGCAGACAGCGGACAAAATGAAACAACAGCGAGGAATCCTTGAAACGGACTGCGAAAGAAATGATAACGAGAGGGTAAAGCGTTATATCTCAAAGTACACTATAAATCCTGCCATAGCACAGGGAATTTCTTCTTATGTCGGATCAATTGAGGTTGGAAAATACGCTGACTTAGTTCTTTGGAAACCCGCCATGTTCGGCGTAAAACCGGAATTGATTCTCAAAAACGGATTCATATGCGCCTCAAAAATGGGAGATGCCAATGCCTCGATTCCAACGCCTCAGCCTGTC
>CALWNA010000084.1 GCA_944382505.1 uncultured Lachnospiraceae bacterium | reverse complement strand
GTGCTTTCCTGAATTTTTAACTTCTTTCTGATTTTTCTTCTGATATTCTCGTCAAAACAAAATTTTTTTGCGTCAATGGCATTATTCATTATGATTACAGGAGTGTCGGCATTTGTTTTTGTTGCTTCACCATATCCTTTCCCTAAAAAGTCTTTCATGGATTCAAATCTGTCTGTTCCAAACAGCCATTTTGCCGGTTCCTCGCCACAGGCAAGCCGATATGTATATGTCTTTTTTAACCTGTATCGGAAATAAAGTCTGACGGGCATTTTAATATTAAAATGTCTGGGAACAGAATGGGCATGAACAATCCTTATCGGTACGCTCATTTTCTTCGCAATTTTTAAGGCAAAATAGCTGCGTTCTTCCAAATGGGAATGTATCATTTTATATTGGGGGTGTTCTTTTAAGAAGTTTTTAAATTCTTTTTTGTATTTTCTAAACTTTCCCGGATACATGGGACACATGTGATAAACCTGACTTCCCAGCTTCTTGATCTCATCTTCATAATCGGCTTTGCCGGGACGGTTAATCAGAAAATCCATTTGTATTTTATCTCTGTCTATGTTCCGCAGATAATTCATCATAATTGTTTCGGCACCGGCACGGTCCATAACAGTAATTAATACGAGAACATAGATTTTTCCTTTTTTCTTATCGACTTTTGCTTTCACTTTTTATCTTCATTGCGGGTCATTCCCGCTTTTACCCTTTCATTTTCATTGCCTGTCAGCGTAATTTTAACGCTTCATCGCACCCCTGACACCAATTCATTCCAGATACAACTCTTTATATCTTGCACATAACCAGTTACTATTGTAATGATTTACAATTTCACTGTAAGCCTTATTTATTATTTTGCTATTATCCTGATTCCTGCATTTGTTGATTGTCCAGGCAAACTCCTCGGCGGTATTACAAATATATCCCGTCACCCCATTTTGTATAATATCTCTGTTTCCGACAACATTGCTCACGAGACAGAGTTTTTTCATATACATTGCTTCCAACAGAGATATCGGCAATCCTTCCCATCGGGACGGCAATATAAACATATCGCCATTCTTTGCAATGTCCAAAGCAAATTCTCCCTGTATCCAGCCGGTTACTACTATATTTTCACTGGTGAGACAATCCCGCATATCTCCCTCACCAATCCAGGCAAACCGGGCATCCGGCACTAATTGGGCTACTTCATTAAACATTTCCGGATTTTTCTGATAATTAATTCTGCCCACAGTATAAACTGTAAAAGGATGTTTTTTCCCCTTTCGCTCCGGCATTTCCATAATTTTATCTAACTTCTCTGTATTAATGCCATTGTTGATATATGTGGATTTTTTACTTACTTTCAGACTTTCTTCCCATTCACCTTTTCCGCATGCCACAGTGGTGCAATTTCGTCTTCCACACATTTTTTCTATGGACCGATATATTTTTTTCTTTAATTGGGATACATTCTCCATCAAAAAACTATAACCGTGAGGCGTGTAAAAAATTTTATATTTTTTCCCGCTGAACATCATACGGCCGATTGCACCTGCCTTGGAGGAATGTAAATGAATAATATCAGGCTTGTAATTTTTTATAATCTTTCTCAGTTCCAAATAAGACTTGATATCTTTAGAAAAATTAACTTCTCTCTCAAAATTTTTTACTTGTATTAGATGAACATTCTCATTAAAATAGTCCCTATAATTATCAGGGG
The DNA here is from genome assembly GCA_944382505.1 of uncultured Lachnospiraceae bacterium. GTDB lineage: Bacteria > Bacillota > Clostridia > Lachnospirales > Lachnospiraceae > Eubacterium_G. The sequence continues at coordinate 14,060 of CALWNA010000084.1, read as the reverse complement.
TCTCTTTTCTGATTCCAAACGCTATCGTGACGTCAAATTCATCACTCAGTCCATTCGCAAGTTCAACTATATATGTAAATACACCGCCACCCATAGCTTCAACAACATGTAAAATCTTTCGCTTTTGTGCCATTATGTATGTTACCCTTTCAATTACATCTTTATTTTTTTATAATATCATAAAATACAATAAAATTGCACAATTAATGTATTACATACAGAAAATACATTATTGTGCAATTATTTATAGTTTTTTATGTTGCTTTCAGCCTCGGCCACTTCTTGTCTTTTTCACTCAATATAATTTCCATGCCTTCAGAAATCGGCCATTCTACTCCAATATCCGGATCATTCCATATAATTCCCGCTTCATCCCCCGGATGGTAGAAATCCGTACATTTATAAATAAATTCTGCCTCATCGGATAATACCAAAAATCCATGGGCGAAACCTTCCGGAATATAAATCTGTTTTTTATTTTCTGCCGAAAGTTCCACACCATACCACTGTCCGTAGGTTTTTGACCCCTCTCTCAAGTCAACTGCCACATCGAAAACTGCCCCTTTTACCACTCTTACCAGCTTCCCCTGTGGATATTGAAGCTGTCTGTGAAGACCTCTCAGAACTCCTTTTGTGGACATAGACTGATTATCCTGCACAAACACCATGTCAAGACCGGCTTTTCGCATATCTTCCTGGTTGTATGTCTCCATAAAATATCCTCTGGAATCCGGAAATACTTTTGGCTCAATCACTACCAAACCTTCAATATCACATTTTGTAACTCTAATCTGCCCCATTTTATGTAAACCTCATCTTTCACTTTTTGTTGCGACACAAGCATCTTACCTCTGTACCCAAAACACATTTTAACTGTAAACTCCCCTTGCAATTTCACGTTTCAAAAAGTTTTGCTTCTTTCAGATATCTCTCCAGTGCATCCTGCCACACCGGCAGTGGTTTAAAACCGTTTTCTATCAGTTTGCTCTTGTCCATTCTGCTGTTTGAAGGGCGTTTCGCTTTTGCCGGATACGCATCACTGCTTACAGGAATGACTTCTATCTGATGATACTTATTATCGTAATTTCCGGCCTGCTTCATAATTTCCACAGTAAAATCATACCAGCTAATATATCCGCCCTCATTTGTCGCATGATAAACACCATACTTATCTGTCTCTGCCATATCTACTAAAAGTCGTGCCAAATCATATGTATAGGTTGGTGTCCCAACCTGATCGCAGACAACTGTCAACTTGTCGTGATTTTTTCCTAAATGAATCATGGTTTTTATAAAATTCTTCCCATTGACACCAAAAACCCATGCAATTCTCACAATAAAATATTTTTCTAATACCGTTTGAACCGCCAGTTCTCCATCACATTTTGACTGTCCATACACATTCAAAGGTTCTCGTCTGTCATCCGGCTTCCAAGGTATCTCTCCCTGTCCATTAAAAACATAATCCGTACTGATATATATCATCTTAATATCTATTTTCTTACAGACCTTTGCTATATTTTCAGTACCATATGCGTTGACTTTCATCACTTTAGGAATATTTTCTTCATCTTCAGCCGCATCTACTGCTGTCCATGCCGCGCAATGTACAACCACATCCGGGTGTGCTCCACAAATCACCTTATCCACAGAATCTTTATCTGTAATATCCATCTCGTCAATATCGACACCGACAGCTTCGTATCCCCGCTGTTTCAATTCTCTCATTACATCAAAACCCAGCTGGCCTTTGACGCCTGTCACTAAAAATTTCATCTTTATTCAAACTTTCCTCTATACGGTCTTAAAAATCAAATCTTACGCTCTTGATTTCTCCACATACATTTTTTCAAAATAGTTCTGATATTCACCGCTAATGATATTTTCCCACCATTCTTTATTATTTAAATACCAATCGATTGTCATCTTGATTCCATCCTCGAATTTCGTCTCCGGAAGCCAGCCTAATTCCTCATGAATCTTGGACGGGTCAATGGCATACCGCATATCATGTCCCGGTCTGTCTGTCACATAAGTAATAAGACTTTCCGGCTTACCGAGCTGTTTTAATATGGTCTTGACAACTTCAAGATTTGTCTTTTCATTATGCCCTCCAATATTATAAACTTCTCCCACGCGCCCTTTTCTCATAACCAAGTCAATGGCAATGCAGTGATCCTTTACATACAACCAGTCTCTTACATTTTCTCCTGTTCCATATACCGGAAGTGTCTCATCTGCTAACGCCCTTGCAATCATAAGCGGAATCAGCTTTTCCGGAAAATGATATGGTCCGTAATTGTTGCTGCATCTTGTAATTGTAACAGGCAACCCATAAGTTCTATAATACGCCAATACTAAAAGATCTGCTCCTGCCTTTGATGATGAATACGGGGAAGATGTATGAATCGGCGTTTCTTCCGTAAAGAAAAGATCCGGTCTGTCTAACGGTAAGTCTCCGTAAACCTCGTCCGTAGACACCTGATGATATCTCTTGATTCCATATTTTCTGCAGGCATCCATCAGAACCTGCGTCCCGATAATATTTGTCTTCAAAAATATTCCCGGGTCTTCAATAGAACGGTCAACATGTGATTCCGCCGCAAAATTAACAACGATGTCCGGCTTTTCCTCTTGGAATAGTTTATCTACAAATTCAACATCCGCTATATCCCCTTTTACAAATCGAAACTGTGGATTTTTCATAGCATCTTCCAATGTGGCAAGATTTCCTGCATAAGTAAGCTTGTCCAGACATATAATTCTGTCCTCCGGATGCTTCTCCAATTCATAATAAACAAAATTACTTCCGATAAAACCGGCTCCACCTGTTACAATAATATTCATTTTAAAAAGTTCCTTTCTCTCTTAATTTTCCCTTTCAAACATTTTATTTTTTTCAATACGATATTGGCACATTATTTCAGTGAATGCATGAATTTTCCATCCACAATATCCTTCAAATACTGCCCATATTCATTCTTTTTCATCAACTCATAAGCTTTCAAAATCTGTTTTCTACTAATCCATTCGGATTGGGCTGAACTGCATACTGCAGATGAACCCCAAACTTCCTTCCATCCCGAAACAATTCTTCAATAAACATTTCATTCAATTTTCACAAACATATAGAACGCTTTGCATATAGAGTCAATTTTGTTTATTTTAACATTTTTAATCCTGTTTGACAATGATACAATCAGATAATGATTGCCAATTCATTTTTTGGTCACCGGACCATTTTTCTTTTCCTTTTCATCCAACGGTATCTCTTCGGCTATCTGATGTACTTTATTCATTACTGTTGTTTTTGACCTTTCCGATTCCAACGGCAGAATTTTTGTCATTTTTGTAAACTTTTATATCTCAAGTGTAGATTGTTTTTTTACCATTATTAATATTATTATTTTAATTAGCCTAATAGTTTTTCTGATAATTTTAACGCTTCATCCACGACGTTATGCATATCAAAATACCTGTACATTCCAAGTCTTCCGCCAAAGACAACATTTTCTTCTTTATCAGATAATGTCTTATATTTTGTGTATAACTGATTATTTTTCTCATCATTCATCGGATAATAAGGTTCATCCCCTTTTGTCCATTCTGCCGGATACTCTCTTGTGATAACCGTCTTATTATTTACTTCATTAGCATTCTGACATCCGAACTCAAAATGTTTATGCTCTATAATTCTTGTATATGGCACTTCGTACTCAGTATAATTAACTACCGCATTTCCCTGATAATTCTCCACATTCAACATCTCTGTTTCAAACCTAAGTGAACGGTATTCTAATTCGCCATAACAATAGTCGTAATACTCATCAATCATTCCCGTATAAATGATTTTTTTTGCTATAGAACTGTACTCATCTCTGTTTTCCAGAAAATCCGTGTTGAGCCTTACCTCTATTCCTTCCAGCATTTTTTCGATTATGCCTGTGTAACCACCAATAGGTATTCCCTGATATTTGTCATTAAAATAATTATTATCGTATGTAAATCTTACCGGTAATCTTTTAATGATAAATGAAGGCAGTTCACTGCATGGTTTTCCCCACTGTTTCCCTGTATAACCCTCTATTAATTTTTCATAAATATCTTTGCCTACCATTGATATTGCCTGTTCTTCAAGGTTTTTAGGCGTCGTAATCCTTGCTTCTTTTACCTGAGCGTCAATCCTGTCCTTTGCCTGCTGCGGAGTGACAACTCCCCACATTTTATTGAATGTATTCATGTTAAAAGGAAGATTGTATAATTCATCTTTATAAACAGCTATTGGCGAGTTTGTATATCTGTTAAACTCCGCAAACTGTTGCACATAATCCCACACTTTTTTATTATTTGTATGAAATATATGGGCTCCATATTTATGAACATTAATATTCTCAATGTTTTCCGTATATATATTTCCTGCTACGGTAGATCTCTTATCAATCACAAGAACCTTTTTCCCTGCCTTATTTGCCTCGTATGCAAATACACTTCCAAAAAGTCCTGCTCCAACAACTAAAAAATCATACATATATAGCTTATCTCCTTTAAACACTTTTATGCAAAAAACCTGCTCTGTTTTTTCATCGTCTGTTAATCTATAATATCATGATAAGTCTTTTATTACGTCTGCGCACATGCTTGCATCAAGCGCCTTATAATTTTCTTTCATGCTGCTAACTGTCTCTTCGCTTCTTCATTATTTATTTGCAATATATCATGTCTTTTAGGCATACTATATACATATATTCTAACAAGCTAATCCAATACTCTACCTTGTCTGCAACATGACTGATTTTCCCTTTTGTTCTTTTATGATAGAAACTTATTATCCATACCAAATAACACATGTAAGTCCAATCGGGATCTTTAACATATGCTCCTATCAGTTTTCTATATTTTTTATACAAATGTACAGTTGCGCCTGTTCCATTGTTATATCCTAAAAATGACATCTGTGTCAGATAATGAAAAATGTCCATATATTCCGGCATGGAATGATAACAATACTCAAAATCAAAAGCATACAACTGATTGTCCGTATAATAGACATTCCATGGGGTAAAATCTCCATGAAAAAAGGCATAACCGTGTTCTTTTTCCCCTAATATCTGCTCAATATAAGTAATGGCTTTTTCTAAAATATTTTGCCCTTTATCGTTGAAATCTTTAAGATTCTCTTTTAAATAATGTACATATCTATAATAATCTGTCTCCTGATAATTCAGCTCTTTTTTAGTCTTCTCTGTTATAGACTTAATAAACTCAATTTGTCTTTGTCCGAATTTAATCCTTACCTTTTCCCCCGGAAGTTTTGTTGTTGACTGAACAAAAATACTCATTCCATCAATTTCACATTCCCCGAAAACCTTTGGAATATTATCTACCCCCAGATTATTTAAAAACCTAAGTGTTTCTATCTCATGGCTGAAAATTTTTTTTACCTCTTTTTCTTCCGTAACTTTTGCATAACAGATAAGCCCTTCCTTATCATATACCTGTAATGTGGATTTATTGTTCTGTTTTGTAGTGGTGTCCCCCATATAAGCCGCAATTGATATATTCTTTTTATCTACTGCGTTTTCTATGTATTCTTGCACTCTATTGTCCATTTGCAGCCTTGTCTTTATACATCCAAGTTTATATAATATCTTACTGTTTGAACTAAATATAATAATCAGCTTTTTCAACATTTTTCCTTTAAACGTTGACGGCTGATACATGTCAAATGCCATCCTCAAGCTGTCTGTCGGCATTACCCACGTCTTGTCACTGTGATTAAATATAATATACTCTTTTTGACTCTTATCTTCTTTAAAAATCCTGTTGAAAAGCTCTTTGCTTGCGAACATATATTATCTCTCTTATTCCTCTAAAATATTTACATACATGTATATACTTTTCTATGATATTATTTGTATGTTCTCCATATCACATATCCAATAATTTCCCCTACCGTATTCATAATGATATCTTCTGTCTGAAACCTTCCACAACCTAATAATAACTGCATAGACTCAATAAGACAGCTAAACAAAAATCCTGCCAAAAAACAAAGCCTCATACTCTGCATTTTCTTACATACAATCGGATTTAAAACGCCTAATGGAATAAATATCACTGCATTTGCCAAAGCATACAAAATAATATATCGAATCCCTCCCGGTCTGTCGAAAGGAATTAAATCAATCTCGTATATACTCCCAAACTGCCGCAAAAAAACTGTTACCTGCAATACGAACATAATATATACCGGAGATAAAACGATTGCGGTTCTTCGCCGTTTTTCAATAATCCTGCCTGTTCTTTTTTGATATAATCTCATCAAAAAGAATGTTACAATTCCGACGAAAATCCCTGCCGGAATCGCTTTCACACAAGAAAATAACATCTCTCTTATATTTAATAATAGTCGATAAATAATTATTTTGTATAATTGTGACTTTGTCATTGCAGTAGTTTCAGCCCCGTTTCTTTATTTATAACTTTATGTGCCTTCTGTAAGGTAAAGTTTTATTTCTGTTATTACGCTTAAAATTATTAAAGTTTAATTTTACCTGACAATGAGCTTTGTAATTTTCTAATCGCTTCTGTTAAACACAAACTTATCATCAGCACAACTAAGGACAGCACCAAAAACATTCCCAGAATTGATGCAATTTTAGGAATATAAACCTTCATCATGTTTCCTAACCCTATAATAATTGGTTTATGAACCAAAAATATTAGAAAAGTTCTTTGACCCACATACACAAACACTTTCGACAATGACAATTTCCCTATTAAAACCGCCAATGCCAAAAAAGCTATCCCTCCACATAATGCATCCAGCATATAAAGGGCTATATTTCCATAGGTAGCCGTGGCGAAATCTACCATTTTTAATGTAGTAATATAAGAAAGATTCTGCCTATATGTAGCGTATAATATAACAAGTGGAACTATAAAAAGTATAGACCATACAATAACATTCTCTCCATTTAGCGCTGATACTTTTTGAATAATTGATTTTATTTCATAACCAATTATGATAAATGAAAGTCCCATGAGTGATACGTTAAAACACCATGGATATCCCATTGATATTCTCGGCAAAACGTTTGATATAACTGCAAACAGCAATGCTGTTATAATCATTGCGAAATGAAACATATATTTATTTTTTATTCTATACAGAATACCTACAAGTAACTCAAAAAAGCATACAGAAAGAAAACAACATGGAAGAAACCATAAAGAAGAAAGGCCGCCGCTTCTTTGAAATGTCTGTTGAGACCCATATACCATGTATAATAAATTTTTTGCAGTAAGCTGTGCATATATTAATCCGAACAAATAACATGGTACAATAAGGCGAATAAATTTATCTTTTATAAAATAAATAGTGAAAAAACCTTTATCCGAATGTTTTTTCAAATTGTATGTAAGTCCCATTGCTATCCAAAACATTGGCATAACAAATGATTCCAACAATTGTTTATGATGTAGTGGTATAATTGGGCAATGACATAAAATAACAACAAAAATTGCTATGGCTTTAAATATGTCTGCCGCCTCCATTCGTTTGTTCTTTGCATATAACATAATTTTCCTCTCTTTCCTACGTGAACCTGCACGCACCTTAATATCCCGTCAAAAAACATTTTAGTATTCCTATACTTGTAATTATAATGCTGTGAACTACCCATTGTCTAAAGCCAATGGGCTTCCTGCTTCATCGGCCTCTTCAAATGCCGAAGAATTTATTACAACCTCCTATTATCTTTGACGCAACAAATGACAATACATATGCCACTACAAAGATAAGCGGATAAGAAAAGTACCCTAAGATATCAAATCCATCATAAAAGGCTATTAACCGAATCATGAATACATGTATCATATAAATCTCCAAAGATACCTTTCCTACAGATTTAACTAATATTTCAAACACTTTTATTTTATGAAATAATCTGCTCAATTCTGCTAGTATTACCGCCAAAGGAATTGCCAAAAATTCATAAATCAAATATATAATTCCTCTGTTGTCTGAGAAACCATAATCTATCTCACCTACCTGCAATATGACAATACTTGCAAACGCAACTGTAAGACATATTATTGTTATCCACTTATTTTTTTGGGTTATGCCGGAAGGCTCTTTCTTATCTAACCTGTTACCAATATAATATCCTAAAATAAATATTGGCAGTCTCCCCCATACCAGACAGGAATGATAGTAGATTGGTACAAAATATATCCCCAATATATTACAAATTAAAACAACCGCTAAAAGCCCGATCAGTGCCTTTTTCCCTTTCTTTATAATTCTGTCTAAAAAAGGTACTAGAACATAAAAGAGACAAATTGCAAAAACAAACCATGTTGTGGTAGTTCCATTTTTCCAAAGCGAAAAACTTGTTACATCCTTTATAAACAATTCAAGATTGAAACGACCGTTTATTGGATTTTCAATAAGGCTTTTCCATATCCAAAAAGGAGTACTAATTATGATATAGGGTATTACCACACGAAACACTCTTCTTTTATAAAACTCTTGCCATGATTTGTTCTGAAAAGATAAATAGCTGCATATTCCGCTTATCAGCATAAATACATCCACCGCAGCATTCCCTTGTACAATGATTGGAGTAATAACAGGTATATTTCCCGGCGCGCCAACTCTCCTTGAAATATGGAATAAAATAATCCAAATTGCACAAAGACCATATATTTCCGTTTTGTATTTCAACCACTGTTTTGCCATTTCGTCTCCTTTTGTAAACACATCATTTTTCATATATATTTTTATGAGCAACCACTTGTTTTGCAGTCTCAAGAAACATTCTTTTTCTTGTTTCTATGGTCCCGCCGGCAATATGAGGGGTAATCATAACATTATCTACTCCCTTGATTTTTTCCAAAACACTTTCACTTACGTCAATATCCATGCAGACATAAAAATTTTTATTTGCTTTGGCTTTTTCAAGCAAGGCTTCAAAATCAATTACCTCTAATCTGGAAACACTGATAAAAATTACATTGTCTTTCATGCGTTCTATCAATTTCTCAGAAATTATTTTTTGCGTTTCAATAATATTTGGAAGATTAACTGATATCACATCTGACTGTTCCATCAGTATCTCAATGGGGACAAAGAAAACTCCTTCCTCCGCAAACTCTTTATGTTTATCCGGGTGAGCTGTCCAACATATAATCTTCATGTCAAAAAATCTTGCAAATTCCATGACCTTTTTTGAAATATTTCCTGCACCCACAACTCCTATTGTTTTGTTTTTCAAATCTTCCGGCTTTCGTGAAAGTGATTTATTATCCTTTCCCTCTAAATATAAGTTACTTCCCTCATGTAATCTTTTACAGCATGACAGCGCACATCCTATGGTATATTCAGCCACAGATTGTGCATTTGCCGTTGGCGTATTATATATGCTTATCAACTTTTGCTTGTCCTGTGGAATCTCAATATGGTCAATGCCTACAGAAGCAGTAGCAATGATGCGTGGCTCGTGAATATTCTCAAACATATCCTCTGTGATTTTTTGGCTTGTCCCAATAATAACACAGTCATATGACTCCAAAATATGTTTCATTTCCTCCGGGGTGGGTCTTGGCATTCCTAACGGATGTACTGTCAGCTGTATTCCCTCACTCTCCATAATCAAAACTGCATCATCTGCAAAATCGTCAAAAATACTATATGCTTTCATAAACTGTTCTCCTGTGACTGTCAATTTATTGGAAGTATGCTTCTAAATATTTCTTTGCAAAGTCTCTGTCGCATGCCGCTTTCTTTTCTTCCGGCATTGTCTTCAACAAATCAATCAATATATCCGTAGTCACTCTTTCGTCTTTTAGGAAAATTTTTATATAACTCGGTGTACAGGAATAGAGAGAGGATAAATAATAATCCAAACTATATCCCCATGGATATTCCTTAATTATTTTTGAAAAATATTCTGAAATAGCATCATATAAACAGCCTGTATTATAACGCTTTCCTTCAAGAATTAAAGATTCCATAATCAACTCCGTGCACAGATTTCCTGCACCTTTCCCCATTCCCATAATACTTGCATCAAGCATTATATCATGTCTTGCATTAAAACCAATAAATGCCAGCGAGTTTGCGTAAGCAAGCTGCCTGTTATTATGAGCGTGAAAACCTATCTTCATAGTATCTGCTACATACTGATCTGCCAGTTTTAGCTTATGGATCAACACTTCACTGTCCATTTGTCCAAAGCTGTCCACAACATAAAACCCTTTTGCCTCTGCCAATTCTGAATTGCATACTTTAATCAGCGCTCTATATTCGTCATCTGTATATCTCATACTTACCATGGGTTGGATATACAAATCATAGCCCTTCGATAGAATAATCTTACCAATCTCTATAGATTCGCGCCAATTCTCTTTATGAAATGCCAGTCTGATTCCGTCAATTCCATCCTTATCTCTTTGCTCTAATCGGTTAACGTCAAATGTCCCATAGTCAATCATGGCTACATATTCCACGCCAGGTTTCTTACCTGTATCAAGCAAGTGTTTTTTTATAGATTGCTCGTTATCAAAACATGTTCGTCCCTGACTTGTCCCATTTTTTTCATTAATATAACCACACTCAATATATTCAACATCTGATTCTTCAAGGCAGCTTTTAATTTTCTGCATACGCTCTGTTCCAAAATTAAAGTCTACTGCAATGCCACCATCTCGAAGAGTGCAGTCCAATAAATATATTTTTCTGTTCCTTTTCTTAGCTCTTAACATACGGTCTGCAATATCCAAATCATTGTCCGTAGTTATTTTAAAATTACTTGTATGACCTTTTACTAATTTTAGCTTATATCCTAATTTTAAAAGTAATTGTGTTGTTCCGGTGACCTTAGATCTTTCTTCCTCGCTAAAACTATCGCAGGCTTTCTTCAACAAAACAATGTTAAACCCGGAAGGTGTCTGTCCGTTATACAATCCGGCACGTTCCAGTGTACCGTCAATAAATTCATCATCATGTGCTACATGAATTGTATCGACGGTCGGAATTACAGTAAGTGCAAGACCGTTTTCTATAGTGCCCTCTATACAATCATCAATCATTTGCTGTCGTACAAATGGACGCACAGAATCATGGCAAATAAGTATATCCTCATTATTAAGCCCCGACTTTGATATAATATCGTTCATAATATTTAGAAACGAATCAATACGCTCTCTTCCGCCATGTACAATCATGATACGCTTCAAGTCTTCATGGCTGAAATAGTCAGCCAACATTTTTTTCAGATACTCTTCCCACTCTTGTGAAACCGCAATGTATATAATATCTATTTTTTCATTTTTGATAAACTGTCGTAAAGTCAAAACAATAATCGGCGTTCCCCCAATTTCAATAAACTGCTTTGGGATGGAATAATTTTCAATCCTTTTTCCTACGCCTCCTGCCAAAACCGCTCCATAAATCATAATGTTTCCTCCTCATATTCTGAATAAGCACATTCCACAGATAATATAAGCCCTCCATGCATAGAGCCATTCTTTTTATCCTTTGGAAATTCCATATAATTGCCATACTGCTGTTTTAATATCTCATCATAGTTTTCCGGTATCGGAACTGTTAAAAATTCAAATTCCGTATATTTTATATGCTTCCAGTCTTCCAAAGGCCTTTTCGATTTTGGGCAATCAAAAACTAGCGTTCTATTTCCCCATAACTCTGTTTTTTCCTTGGAAAATCTCTTTAAATTATTTTCAAAGCGACGAAATAACCATTTTTTTCTAATAATCTTAAACAGTATTTTCTTTATTCCTGCTTTTAATTTATCTTCTAAATCCTGTCCGTTTCTTATTATGTATGCAGTATTATATTTTGACAGACATTTTTTATAAAAATAATTTAAACACTTCTGTTTTGTTGTCTGAAAACCTTTATTTTCATTTACACCATCCAATGGAAAAATATCAATAAAAATACCTTTATTGATATTCATATACCTGTCGTTTTCTATAAATCCGGTTGTACTGCTATTTCGAATTTGCGCATGTGTTCGAAAAAGATTTGGTTCTGTAATAGTGTTTTGTAAAAAATAAGGGTATGAAAACTCTCCGCTCAACTGCATCAATCTATCATAATCGTCCCTAAGCATATATACGTCAATATCATCATCCCATGGAATAAAACCTTTATGACGAACAGCCCCTAAAAGTGTTCCCGCAGCCACACAGTATTTTAAATTATACTTTTTGCATATTCTCTCTAATTCCGCCAGCAAATCTAATTCGACAGCCCAAACTTTTTTCATTTTACTTGTTACTGTATACCCACAACGTTCTTCTTCCTCTAAGTATCTTTCAGGTAATTTTATCTTTATATCCAATATTATTTTTCTCCCTATCTCAATATTTGAAATTTGTCAATATATCTCCCGATATATTTTTATTATTTATTAAAACACCATATAGTGTTGTTTTTTGTTCCATTTATGCCTTGCTTATCCGTACACTTACCCTATCAGTTCTCGCTGGATCCTTGTCCTTACATTCCTTCATTCTGTTTTATGGATAAAGGTACAGGGCAGACTTTTGCTTAAATACTGCCTCTATGGGCTGATGGAGAGAACCTCCTTGTCCCTGTACCTGTTATCGGCACTTATTATTCTATTAAGCCGCTTTCAACTGGCCCTTTCTAACTTCTCCGAAAACTTTCTCCGGATTGTAATATTCTTTCTTTGTAGACAATGTAAATATTAATGTCAGAATTTTCTTTCCAATTACCACCAACGCCTGAACCTTTTTCAGTGGATTATTTTCTCTGGTTTTTAAGTAGTTATATAATTCTTTCATTTCTTTGTTTGTCGCTACCATCGTTAAAGACATTTGGTAAAGTACGCAACGCAGGTTCTTTCTTCCTCTTTTTGAAATACAGGTTCCACTTTTATTTTTTCCTGAACTGTCTTCTATCAGATTGTATCCTGCCATCCTGCTCATCTGCCTTGCATCCTCAAATCTCAGCGGATTCCCTAATTCTCCAAGGCATGAAGCCATGGAAACCACCCCTGCTCCGGGTATGCTTAACAGATACTCTGACAGACCTGTTTCTTCCAATGCTGACTTCATTTCCTTTTCCAGTTCGTCCAGTTGTCTGACAACCAAATCCAATTCCTCCATGAGTTGTTTTATTTTGAATATTGCAGCTTTTTCTCCATAATCAACACCTATGGATTCTTTTGCAGTTTCTACCAGCTGGTGTGCCTTTTTTCTTCCCACAGTTTTTTTCACTGCTTTCTTTATTTCTGTTAATACACCTTCTTCTCCTAATTCCAGTATTCTTTTAGGTATAGGGCACACTCTTAATACCTGTATGGATGCCTTCCCGGCAAATGGATGTTTGAATACTTTTGTCAGTTCAGGGAAATATTCATCCAGTACCGCTGTGATTGTGTTTTTTATGGATTTCTTTCTCTTATTCAAACTTGTTCTGGCTGTCGTAAGACCTCTTAATTCTGCATATATATCATGCGGCAGGTATGTTTCAAAATATCTCCCGTCCTTTACCAGTTTTGCTATAACCAACGCATCTTTCTTATCTGATTTTGTCTGACTGTTATCATCCAGTTCTTTTGATTTTTTGGTATGATATGGATTTACCAGCACGACCGTAATCTTTGCCTGTTTCAGAAGAAAGTTTGCAAAAGCTTTCCAATAGTGACCGGTTGGCTCCATTCCTACAATGACATTGTTAAAACCTTCATCCTTGCACATCTCGTAAATCCCTGTTAGAATTGTATGGAATCCATTCTTATTGTTTTCAAATTTCAGGGCTTTTCCATGTTCAATCCCACGGCAGTCTACAAATCTTGCCCATTGATTATGCTTGGCAATATCAACGCCTACGACTAGTGTTTTAAAAGTTACAGCTTCCAGTTTTTCGTTTGAATGGTTTCTTTTTTTCATTGTTATAAAATCTCCTTGTTTTCTGATGTATTTAGCTCGCCAAAGCCTATTTACATCATACTGGGAGATTTTATTTTTTCAAACTTCATTTTTCATGTTCTATAGGAATGCTT
>CALWNA010000083.1 GCA_944382505.1 uncultured Lachnospiraceae bacterium | reverse complement strand
CACATTTCCGCCCACAATCATCTGAATGTCCACTGCATCAGAAATTTTAATCATTGTGCTGATGTTGGCATCATGTTCACTGTCTTTGGAAGAGAAATCAAAAACCAACAGTTCGTCTGCCCCTTTATTATTATATAGTGTGGCGAGACGAACGGCATCTCCGTCTCCGATGATTTCTTTCGTGTCTTTATCAACTACCTTTCCGTTATACAAATAAATGGAAGGTATTACTCTGAATTTTCCCATTATAGTGTTCCTTTCGTAGATAAAACATCCTCTATTCTATCGTCAATCATTGTAGCCTGATCGAAAGCTTTAGCAAACGCTTTAAATATACCTTCTATCATGTGATGATTATTTCCGCTTTCAAGCATTTTGATGTGCAAATTCATTCCAGCTGTATATGTGATTGCATGAAAAAATTCCCGAACCATTTCAGTATCAAAATATCCTACTCTTTCCACGGTAAAATTCACATCAAAAACAAGATAAGGCCTGCCGGACAAATCAAGTGCGCACATAATAAGAGATTCGTCCATAGGAAGAATCATATGGCCATAGCGTTTTATGGATTTCTTTTCCCCCAAAGCTTTTCTAAGTGCCACACCAAGCGCAATGCCGGTATCTTCAATGGTATGATGACAGTCTACATATAAATCACCGGTAACTTTTACAGTAAGGTCAAAAAGACCATGTTTCGCAAAGCTGATCAACATATGATCAAAAAAACCGATTCCTGTATTAACTTCGGCTTTTCCGGTTCCGTCCAAATCGATGGTAATCTCAATCTGCGTTTCCTTTGTGTTTCTCTTACACTCTCCGATTCTGCTCATATTTTAAACACCTCTTATTCCTTACTTTTTCACACATTCCATATAAAACGAATTTGTAAAGTTATTGAACATTTTCGTCGCTTTCTTCAAATCTGACTCTGATAGAATTTGCATGGGCACTCAGGCCTTCCGCCTTGGCGAAATTTTGAATATCCTGACTGAGCGGTTTCAGCGCCTCTCTTGAAAAAGAAATAATGCTTGATTTTTTAATAAAATCATCTACGCTAAGCGGTGAAAAGAATTTTGCCGTGCCGTTTGTCGGAAGAACATGGTTTGGGCCGGCAAAATAATCGCCTAAAGGTTCGGAGCTGTTTTCACCAAGGAAGATGGCTCCTGCATTTTTTATTTTTGTCATTACATCAAAAGGATTTTGCGTGATAATCTCTAAATGTTCTGAAGCAATGTCATTTGCTGCATCTATTACTTCATTCATTGTCTCTGCAACAAGAATATATCCGTAATTATCCAGTGATTTTTGAATAATTTCTTTTCTTTTCAATTTGGCTACGAACATATCCACATATTCAGATACTTCTTGGGCAAGTTTCCTGCTTGTTGTAATAAGAATCGCAGATGCCAGCTCGTCATGTTCAGCCTGTGACAAAAGGTCGGCAGCTACATATCTTGGATTTGCGGTCTCATCAGCAATCACAAGAATTTCGCTTGGCCCTGCCACGGAATCGATACTGACATATCCAAATACTGCTTTTTTTGCAAGAGCAACATAGATATTTCCGGGTCCCACAATCTTATCAACTTTTTTAATAGATTCTGTTCCGTAAGCAAGTGCGGCAATTGCCTGAGCTCCGCCCACTTTATAAATCACATCAACTCCGGCCTCTTTTGCGGCAACAAGTGTATTCGGATTGACTTTTCCGTCCTTTCCCGGAGGCGTCACCATAACAATTTCTTCCACCCCGGCAACTTTTGCCGGCACAACATTCATCAGCACCGATGACGGGTAAGCAGCTTTTCCGCCCGGAACATACACACCGACCCTTGAAAGCGCAGTTACCTTTTGACCTAAAATAGAACCGTCAGGCTTAGAGTCAAACCAACTGTACTGTTTTTGTTTCTCATGATATTCCCAAATATTTTTCAGTGACTTTCTGATAATTTCTACCAGTTCAGGATTTTCCAGACGTTCATACGCCTCAAGAATTTCATCCTGTGTGACTTTTATCGTGTCTGCATTCATGTCTGCTTTGTCAAATTGCTTTGTGTAATCAAACAGAGCCTTGTCACCATTTTCCTTTACATTGGTGAGAATGCTGTTAACACTGTCGGCAAACTTATCATAATTATTCGGACTTCTCTTTAATAAATTGTTCAGAATATCCTTTCTGGAAGTTTCATCTAATTTAATTATTCTCATTTTTATACCTCTGACCTTTAAACATTCTAATTCATTATATCACTTTTTCACTTATCTTGTCTTTTAAATCTGTAATAATCTTTCTGATGCGCTCATCTTCCATTTTCATGCTGACCTGATTAACAACCATCCTTGCCGACAATGGGCAAACTTCTTCTAATACGTCTAATCCATTTTCCTTTAAGGTTGTTCCGGTTTCTACAATGTCCACAATCACTTCCGATAAGCCAACGATTGGCGCCAGCTCGACAGAACCGTTTAATTTGATTATTTCCACGGTCTGATGTTTCTTGTTATAAAAATAATCTTTTGCTATTTTTGGATACTTGGAAGCAACGCGGATCATTCCGTGGTTTTTTAATAATTCTTTGGCTGATTTTGGTCCGCATACACACATTCTGCATTTTCCAAATCCTAAATCCAACACTTCATATAATTTCCTGTCTTCTTCCAAAATCGTATCCTTTCCCACAATACCAATATCAGCTGCACCGTATTCCACATAAGTTGGAACATCACTGGCTTTTGCAAGGAAAAACTTCAATTTTAAATCTTCATTGACAAAGATAAGTTTTCTTGTTTTTTCATCTTTCATTTCTTCACATTCAATTCCAATGCTTTCAAACATTTTCATTGCCGTCTTGGCAAGACGCCCCTTCGCAAGAGCAAAAGTTAAATATCTCATGTTTATATTCTCCTGTTATACTTCAACTGCGCCATTGTCGGATATGTAAGTAACCCTAGATGCACCGTCTTCTTTCTTGAAACGTGCATACTCTTCGATTGCAATATTTTTCTTTTTCGGAATCAATTCCGTCTTGATTCCCTGTTTTCTTAAATCTGTCGCAAGCTGAAGCGCATATTTTCTGAATTTTGCATCGTATATGATGACTTCATAAGCGTAATCCGTATTTTCTTCAATGTGCTGCCCATTGACAGCAATCATAATCTGATCCATATATACGGCAAATCCAATTGCCGCCGCATTTTTTCCAAATTGACCAAGCAGCTTGTCATAACGTCCGCCGGCCACAATCTCATCACCCGAACCATATGTATATGCTTTGAAAATAATCCCCGTATAATAGTTGAAATTGCTTAGCATACCCAGGTCAAAACTAATGTATTTCGCCACTCCATAATCTTCTAAAATAGAATACAGCTTTTCCAGCCTGGTAATTGCTTTTAATGCTTTCCTGTTTGTGGTGAGTGATTTGGCTGTTTTTAGAACTTCCACAGACCCAAATAGTTCGGGAAGTCTCAAAAAAGCATTTTTTGCTTCTTCTGTCACGTTTTGACTGTCGAGAAGTTCCTCTACACCGAAATTATTTTTGTTTTCAATCCGGACTCTTAATTCCTGCTCTGTTTCTTCATCGAACCCGCATTCCTGAAGAAGCCCCTTGTAAAAGTCAACTTGCCCCAGTTCCACAAGAAACTCTTTTAATCCTGTTGCTTTTAACGAATCTACCACAAGCGCAATAATTTCGGCGTCAGCTTCCACCGAATCATCATTGATTAATTCACACCCTAACTGTGTAATCTCTTTTAATTTCCCCTGTAATTCTGAATTGTTAATATATGTATTGGCATTGTAGCAAAGTTTTATCGGGACTTTAACATTCATGTAATATTTTGCCACGGATCTCGCGATCGACGGTGTCAGATCAGGTCTTAAAACAAGCGTATTTCCCTCCCTGTCAAAAAACTTATAAAGATTTTTGGATGCAACAGAGCCTCTCTCCTTACTGAATATGTCAAAAAATTCAAACGTCGGTGTTTGGATATTATGATATCCGTATATGTTAAAAACCTGATTTATTTTATTTTCAATTGTCAATTTTACTGCACATTCCCTGCCATAAATATCCCGCACACCCACGGGCGTATGTAATAATACTTTTTCCATATCTACTCCTCAAACGCATATTGAACTTTAACACTTTAAAGTGATAATTCACTACTCTGTTAATACACTGAATGGTATATTACAATATCTTTTTGCCATTGTCAATCGAATTTATTTTCGACAGCCATATTGTCAATTGTTTGCAATGTGTGGCGGATTCAATCTTTCCGACGGTCTAAATCTTTACGTATGCCCTCCAGATAATGGATTAAGGCTCCCGGAACCGACCTTAACAGATAATCTTTATCGATTTCATCATAGGTAAAACTTTTTCTTCCGCCATTTACGCTTCGTTCAAAAAAAAACTGAATATCTTTAAAAGGAATATAATAAGCTTCATTCAAATGACTGTAAAATAAAATAATAAATGCCACGCCGCCCTGTTTTTCAAAATCTTCCATAAACTTTACCTGATGTTCGTGTATGTTCATCATGGGGAATGTTTTTGCCGCACATTCTTTGGCGTCAAAACATACAGGAATTCCCTGTACAGCACCGATATAATCTACGGTACTCTGTTTTTCGAAATATGCCAGGGTGATATGTCTTGTGTTTTGGTCAATTTTAACCGGCGTTATTGGCGTGGGAATTTTCTGAATCAGTGCCAGTTTTTTTTCTCTGTAATTTTCATTTGTCATATTGATCATATCCTCAAGTGTTGAACCCCTGAGTCCTCTGGAACTCCATGTACCCATAATTAATCACATCCGTTTTATATTTTTACTTTTATATTTTTACTGTGAAATAATGTTTTAAATTCTTCGGGCAATTTTGCCGAAATTTCTCTGTTTGACAATTTTTCAAACCCCTCCTGCATTTTTGGAAAAACCAGTTTCCAGGAATGAAGCATTTGATTTTTAATTTTATATTTATCTTTATAAAAGGTGTTAACCTTTTTGTCTCCATATTTATAATCGCCGATTATGGGATGTCCCACCGACGCAAGATGGGCTCTTATCTGATGTGTCCGCCCGGTAATCAATTTCACTTTTAAAACTGTAATATTACTTCCACACGCCAATGGTTCATATTCCGTTTCAATATATCGGCTATCCGTTTTTGGTTTCTGTAATATGATTACTTTGTTTGTGTTCTCATTTTTCGTAAGAAACCCCTTTATTTTTATTTTTTCATGGATTTTTCCCCGGACAACAGTTATATAATATTTATCCATTGTTCTTTCTTTAAACATTTCAGACATTACCTGAAGACCTTTCAGAGATTTTCCTGCTACAATCAACCCACTGGTATTTCTGTCAAGGCGGTTGCATATACTTGGTCTAAAAGTTTTTAACTGTTCTTCTGTAATTTTCCCAGTCTCGACCAGATAAGAAATAATGTATTCATTTAAAGAAATATCAATTTTATCCGCCTTCTGGCTTAACATTCCCGACGGTTTGTTCACAATCAGAACATTATCATCTTCATAAACAATATCAAGCGCGGTTGATTTTAAAGGCGTCATAGCCGATTCCCCCCGGAATTTGCTTATTGTTTCATCTGTCATAAAAATTTTAACGGAATCACCTGCTGAGAGCTTTTCTTTGCCCGCGGATTTTTTACCGTTTAAAACAATATTCTTTTTTCTAAGCATTTTATAAATAAAGCCGGGGGATGCGGCTTTAAAATATTTCAAAAGAAATTTATCCAGCCTCTGTCCCGCCTCATTTTGAGTGATTTTTACTTCCTGCATTATTTTTTCTCTTAATGATTTATTTTTCGGTTAAAAGTTTGATCTCCCGGTCGGTCAATTTTCTATATTCTCCCGGTTTCAGGGCTTCATCCAATGTGAGCGGTCCCATGGAAATTCTTTTTAAATAAGTCACCGTCAGTCCGATTGCCGCAAACATCCGCTTTATTTGATGATATTTTCCTTCAGTTATCGTAATATAAGCTTTGTTTTTTTCGGCAGATATTTTTAATATTGCCGGCCTCGTTTTTGATTTTTCTCCAATATCCAGTCCTGCTTGAAACAGTTTAATGTCATTTTCCACTAATGCCCCATTCAGTTCGACATAATAGGTTTTATCAACATGCTTTCCCGGTGATAACAAATCATGGGAAAGCTGTCCGTTGTTTGTTATCAGCAGCAATCCTTCTGTATCCTTGTCCAGTCTTCCCACAGGAAATAATCCGTTTTTAGGGGTGACATCAAGCAAATCCAACACTGTTTTGCATTTGCTATCGGTAACCGCCGATACCACTCCTGCCGGTTTATTGAGCATATAATAATAAAATTTGTTGTATACTAAGTTCACCCCGTTCAGATCTATTTGATCGTTGTTCTCGTCAACATGAAAATCCGGTCTTTTGATTGTTGTTCTATTGACCTTTACTTTTCCTGCCTTGATAATGTCTTTTACCTGCGTTCTTGAACCGACTTCAAGACTGGTAAGATATTTGTCTAATCTCAATGTATTCCCTTTCATAGAACAAGCCTGACAGATATTGTCAGGCAATGTAAACGCTACGTGTTGTTCACCTTAAGATATAAATCTTTTATTATTTTTTTCTGTTCTTTTGTAAGTTTTACTGTCGGTGAATTATCATCACAGGTATCGGCATTTTCCACAATAAGCACCGTGGCATTCTTTTCAGGTGTGTGGGTATGGAAAGTTCCTTTTTTTACATTATATATTTTCAGCGGCTCCAGTTTGACTGCCTGGATTTCACCGATTTCATCTCCCTGACCGCCGATAAATAATGTAAAATCACCTTCTAAAAGTACGAAGATTTCATCTGTTTCATTATGCTTTTGCATATCTTTCAAATTATCAATTTCCAGTTCATCGATATATCGAAGTTCGGCAACTCTCCACTTTTCAAAATCTATGAGCGGCATATAGCCTTCGCCGGTGTAACTAACAATATCTAACAATTTTTTATCCATAGCTCTTAATTCCCTTATTAGATTTCAGCGATCGCTTCCACTTCGCAAAGTACATTCTTTGGCAACTGCTTGACTGCCACACAACTTCTCGCAGGCTTTTCGGTAAAATACTTGCCGTAAACTTCATTAAACGCCTCAAAGTCTTCCATATCTGCAAGAAAGCACATAGTTTTAACTGTTTTTTTATAATCCGAACCGGCTTCTTTGAGAATAGCGCCTAAATTTTTCATGACCTGTTCTGCCTGTTCTTTAATTGTTTCTCCAACCACTTCTCCCGTTGCAGGATCAAGCGCAATCTGTCCGGATGTAAAAAGCAAATTATTAATTACAACCCCCTGTGAATATGGCCCGATTGCTGCCGGAGCTTTGTCTGTATTAATTTTATTCATGATAAATCCCTCTTTTCCAATTTTGTATTCTTTATTATTTTACTATCACATCTAATAATTCGCAATAATTAATTTCGTTTCCAGGTATTTTAAAATGTGATATGGATTAATACTCAATTCATCATAATTGTCTGTTTTAATGTATAATCCAAAATGAAGGTGTACATCAAAATTACCGTTGGTTCCTTCCGTTTTCCCGTAACCGGTATCTCCCATATATCCAAGAAGTGTTCCTGCCTTAATTTTATCCCCTTTTTTGATATTGCCATAGCTGCTTAAATGGGCATAGTAAAAATATCCTCCGGCGTCAGCTCTGATTCCAACCCTATATCCGCCTTTTTCAAGCCATCCGATATTTTCGACAACGCCATCTGTCACGCTTACAATCGGATAAAAACCACTGATATTATTTTCCGCCATAATATCGGTACCTTCATGTTTATACGCCCCATTGTAATTCCTATCGGCGCCAAAGGAATCTTCAAAGGCAACCCAATCATCCGAAACGGAGCTTTTTGCCACCGGAAAATACTTCAAATCATCAAAAATCGCGGACATTGCTTTGCACACCTTTGCATATTCTATTTTGTTAGCATTTGTATAATTTGTATTTAGCATTTTATATTCTTTTAACAAAAAATTTTTTTGGTCTAAGCTGCAATCACTAAAAATATAGTAGGCAGCGAGCAACCGTGACCGGTCTATATTATTTTTACTGCAAAATTTGTCAGCTTTTACAATACTCTGCACATCCATTTCAAACGCTCTGAATTTTTCTGTTTCGACAATATTTTTGGGGACTTTGTAATTGAAAACAATGATTATCCCGGTTAAATTTACCGTAATAATTGCCAATATAATAATTAATACAACATATACTAATTTTTTCATAAAAAAGTCTTGCGCGTAAGATATATTTACTAATATATATTCGCACAAAAAGAAGATTAACCATAAAAAGGATGACATAAAAGTCATCCTTTTTATGGTTAACTTGCACTGTTTCCGGTCTGTAATCTATAGTAAGTTCCTTTTTGCTCCATTAATTCTTCGTGGCTTCCACGCTCAATGATACGTCCATGTTCCAGAACCATAATGCAATCGCTGTTTCTGATTGTCGAAAGTCGGTGGGCAATTACAAACGTTGTACGTCCTTTCATAAGTGCATCCATTCCTTCCTGTACAAGGCGTTCTGTTCTTGTATCAATCGATGATGTGGCTTCATCCAATATCCGTGCCGGCGGATTGGCAACCGCGGCTCTTGCAATGGAAAGAAGCTGTCTCTGTCCCTGACTTAAGTTTCCGCCGTTTCCGGTAAGCATTGTGTTATAGCCGTCAGGAAGCCTCCGTATAAAACTATCCGCATTGGCAAGCTTTGCCGCAGCAATCACTTCCTCATCGGTTGCATCCAGTTTGCCGTATCGGATATTATCCATAACTGTCGCAGTAAATAAATGCGTATCCTGAAGTACAATTCCAAGGGAGCGCCGTAAATCAGCTTTTTTAATTTTGTTGATATTAATGCCGTCATAACGGATTTTTCCATCCTGTATATCATAAAATCTGTTAATCAGGTTCGTAATTGTTGTTTTACCTGCACCGGTAGATCCGACAAAAGCGAGTTTCTGACCCGGATTCGCATACAATTTCACATCATGAAGCACAATTTTATCGTCAGTATATCCGAAATCCACGCCATTAAAAACAATCTCGCCTTTCATTTCTACATAAGTTGTTGTGTCACTTTCTTTGTGATAATGTTTCCAGGCCCACATACCGGTTCTGTTTTTACACTCGACAATTTGTCCGTCTACTTTTTTTGCACGGACAAGTGTGACATATCCATCATCCACTTCCGGTTTTTCATCCAGAAGATGAAAAATTCTTTCACCACCGGCAATCGCCATTATGATACTGTTCATCTGCTGTGTAACCTGGTTAATTGGCTGTGCAAATTGTTTGTTGTATGTCAGAAAACTGATAAGCGCACCAGTTGTCATCGTAACCCCAAATAAACCTTTTATGGCAATAACTGCTCCGATACATGCGCAGAGTACATAACTAACATTTCCAAGCTGTGCATTGCAAGGTCCCATAACATTTGCAAATTTATTTGCATTATTGGAAGATTCAAAGAGCCTGTCATTTAGTACATCAAACTCTTCCATTGCTTTTTCTTCGTGATTAAAAACTTTGACAACTTTCTGCCCGGCCATCATCTCTTCGATATATCCGTTAACTGTTCCGATGTCTTTCTGCTGCGCAGTAAAATATTTTCCTGACAGATATGTCAGTTTTTTGGAAACAAATATAATAACACATATCATGATAAGTGTTATCAATGTAAGTGGAATACTTAACGCCAACATACATGCAAATACGCTTATAATGGTTATGACACTGTTTAACATCTGAGGCATGGATTGGCTTACCATCTGTCTTAATGTATCGATATCATTGGTATACAGTGACATGATATCTCCGTGGGGATGGGTATCAAAATATTTTATTGGCAATCCCTGCATATGATCAAACATAGCATCCCGCAAATGCTTCAACGTGCCTTGCGTTACAAATACCATGACTTCCGCCTGTATCAATGTTGCAAGTATACCGACTCCATAAAAGGCAGCAACTCTTAACATGGCGCCAAGAAGCGGTCCGAAATCTTTACTTCCCGTCTCAATCATCGGTATAATATATTCGTCAACCAATGCCTTCATAAACCATGTCCCGTTAACATTTGCAATAACGCTGGCAATAATACAGATTGCAACAATAATTAAATGTGGCGTATAATATTTTCCCATAAATTTAATAATCCGGCTTAATGTTTTCATCGGATGTCCGACTTGGGGTTTTACTCCCATATTTCCCGGTCCCTTAACTACTTTTGGTTGTGCCATTATTATTCACCTCCCTTTTTGTCAAAATCAGCATTATCATTTGTCTGCTGTGTATATACTTCTCTGTAAATTTCATTATTCTGAACTAATTCTTCGTGTGTGCCAATGCCGTTAATTTTCCCATCATCCATAACAATAATTCTGTCCGCATCCTGGACACTGGAAATTCTCTGAGCAATTATTATCTTTGTCGTATCCGGAATTTCTTCTCGAAATGCCTTTCGGATTTTCGCGTCCGTAACAGTGTCAACCGCACTGGTACTGTCATCAAGAATCAAAATTTTTGGTTTTTTCAGAAGTGCTCTTGCAATACAAAGTCTCTGTTTCTGTCCTCCGGAGACATTGGAGCCGCCCTGTTCAATATATGTATTATACTTATCAGGCATTCTCTCAATAAATTCATCAGCACATGCCAATTTGCAGGCTCTGATACATTCTTCTTCGCTTGCGTCCTCATCGCCCCATCTTAAATTTTCAAGTATTGTACCTGAAAACAAGACATTTTTCTGAAGAACCACACTGACCTCTTTTCTTAGTGTTTCAAGATCATAACTTCTCACATCTTTTCCACCGACAAAAACACCACTGACCGGCGCTTTGCCTTCATTTGCATCAGAAGTTTCAACTGATTCCACATCATAAAGTCTGCTGATTAAGTTGACAAAACTTGATTTTGCACTCCCGGTTCCGCCGATAATACCAATTGTTTCACCCGACTTAATATCAATATTTATATTTTCAAGAACAGGTTTTTCGCTGGTCTTATTATATCGAAAACTCACGTTTTTAAAGCTGATACTGCCATCCGGCACATCAAAATCCGGGTTTTCCGGATTTGTTATATCCGCTTTTTCTTCAAGAACTTCTGAAATTCTTCTGGCGCTTGCCACACTCATTGTAATCATTACAAAAACCATGGAAAGCATCATCAGGCTCATGAGAATGTTCATACAGTAAGCCAAAAGAGAGGTTAAATCTCCGGTTGTAAGAGCTGTATTTCCGCTGGATACAATCAAATTCGCACTAAACCAACTGATAAGCAGTATACATGTGTAAACCGTAGCCATCATGACAGGTGCATTTAATGAAACAATCGCTTCAGCCTTAATAAACATTTTATAAATGTTATAACTTGCTTTGCTGAATTTGCCTCTCTCATAATCCTCTCTAACATATGCTTTCACTACTCTGATTGCTGTTACATTTTCCTGAACGCTGGCATTTAACTCATCATATTTATCAAACACTTTTGTAAAATATTTATGTGCATTAACAGTAATCAGTGCTAATATGATCCCCAAGATGATAACAGCAACCAGATAAATACTTGCCATTCTCGGAGAAACAACAAAAGCCATAATCATAGCAACAAGCAGACTGAATGGAGCTCTTACACACATTCTGAGAATCATTTGATATGCATTCTGCATATTGGTTACATCGGTTGTAAGTCTTGTCACAAGACCTGCGGTGCTAAACTTATCTATATTTGAAAAGGAAAATGTCTGAATATTTTCAAACATGGCTTTTCTTAAATTTCTTGCAAATCCGGTTGATGCCTTTGCCCCCCAGACACCTCCCATATATCCGGCGATAAGACCTGCAAAGGCTAATAGTATCATTATGCCGGCTGTCCGATAAATGCTTGTCAAATCATTTTTCTGAATAGAATTAATAATCGTAGCCATAAGCAGCGGAATAAAGTTTTCCACAATTACTTCTGCAAGCATTCCCAAGGGAGTCAGCACGGAAACCAGACGGAATCCTTTAATATATTTACCTAATGTTCTTATCATAGTTACTTAAATCTCCTTTCAATAATCTCTCTGTCTTTTTCTGAAATGTCGCTATCCGTAATCAGATTATGATAAATTCTGCCCAGCATATCAGATAAAACCTCGATTTCTTTTTCGTCAAATCCGTTAATTAATACAGATTCTGTTTGCGCTCTGTGTTTGAGCGTTTCGTCTTTAATTTTGTCAGCTTTTTCTGTATTGACAATGTTTTTATATTTTTTGTTATCTTCATCAACTGTAATTTTAATCAATCCTTTTTCAGTCATTCTCTGCAATATTCCCGCCATTGTAGAATGTTTTACATTAAATATCTGACTAAGCTTTTTCTGCGTTATTTTTTCACCTTTATGTTCGCTTAAATAAGCAAGAACATTCATTTGTGCAATTGTCAGATCCAAATCTTCAAGATTTTTGTTCATTCTGATTTTAAACTGTTGATCTATCATCCTGAACTTACGTCCCAAATCTCCCATTTTTGTTTCTCCTTCCGGATAAATAAGAATGTTTTCGCGGTCCTGTTTTTTATTCTTAGATATAGAAAAGAGCTACAATATGTAGCGCGCTACACATTGTAACTCAATAAAATATTTCTGTCAATATCTATTTTTATGATACTATTATACTATTATAAACTCTTAAAAGGAACATTCTTGCATGGATAGCAGAAAATCAATCTGTTCTTTTGTTTTTTCTATCGAATATGTATTGTCGATAAATTCATCTGCATGGATATTGTAATCATCATCTGACGGCTGATTCTCAATAATGTTTTCCGCTTTATTTCTGGAGTAACCTCTGTTTTCCATCAGCCTTTCAATTCTTTTTTCTTTCTCACAATATACAAACCAGATTTCGTCACAATACGCTTCAAGACCGGATCCGATCAGCAAAGCGGATTCGACAACAATTATGTTGCTTTTACTGTTTTTCACTCTGCGAATAATTTCTTCTACCGTTCCCGGATGCGTTATGGAATTTAACTTTTTAAGGGCTTCCTTATCAGAGAAAACAATTGCGGACAGTTTATTGTTATCGATTTTTCCGTCAGAAACTGCCTCTGGAAAAATATTTGAAATTTGTTCAAAAACTTTATGTCCGGGAGCCATAATCTCCTGTGCGACATAATCGGATTGTATAATAAAAGCATTATAATTATTTTTCAGGTATTCAAGAACAGTGGATTTTCCACTTCCAATTCCCCCTGTTAATCCTATTACCATAATTTCTCCTTTTCTGATTCACAGTATTTTATGTGTGAATAAATTAATGAATACTGTAAAATAATCGTTTTAGTGCGCTTCATCCCAATTGCTTCCACATTCAATCCCAACTTCCAAAGGAACGCTTAAATGCGCCGCATTCATCATATTTCTGACAAGAAGTTCCTTGACCTGTTCTACTTCATCCATGTATGCTTCAATTAAAAGCTCATCATGTATCTGCAACACGATTTCAGATTTGAGTTTTTTCTCTTTGATTTCCCGGGCAACATTTACCATTGCAATCTTTATAATGTCCGCCGCAGTTCCCTGAATAGGAGCATTCATTGCTACCCGTTCCCCAAACTGCCTTTGCATAAAATTTCCCGCATTGAGTTCGGGTATCGGACGTCTCCTGCCAAACATTGTGACAGAATATCCTTTTTCCTTGGCGCTTTGAACGGAACTGTCAAGATAATTTTTAATTCCCGGATAGCTTTTAAAATAATCATGAATATATTGCTCGGCTTCTTTTCTGCTGATTGATAAGTCCTGACTGAGACCGAAGGAACTAATACCGTAAACAATTCCAAAATTCACAGCCTTTGCATTGCTGCGCTGCTCCTTTGTAACCTGCTCCAACGGAACATGAAACACTAAAGAAGCTGTTGCGGCATGGATGTCTTTGGACTCTTTATAGGCGCGAATCAAATTTTTATCGTCTGACATATGTGCCAATATTCTCAATTCTATCTGAGAATAATCAGCATCAACAAACACGCAACCTTCTTTTGGTACAAAAACTTTTCTGATTTCTCTTCCAAGAGGCATTCTAATCGGAATATTCTGAAGATTCGGCTCTGTGCTGCTGATTCTTCCGGTGGCTGTGATGGTCTGATGAAATTTTCCATGTATTCTGTTATCTTCCCCAATATAAACAGCAAGTCCATCGGCATATGTTGATTTTAGCTTTGTCAACTGTCTATATTCAAGAATTTTCCCCACAAAGGGGTACTCCGGCTCTAATTTTTCAAGAACGGATGCCGAAGTTGAATAGCCGGTCTTTGTCTTCTTTG